>JADGDF010000008.1:33571-53817 GCA_016745055.1 Thiotrichaceae bacterium
AAGTAAGATAATGACAAGCCATCATGATGTGTGCCTACCTGATATGAAAAGGCATAGCATCCATGATCTAACTTTACATTGTATCATTATTGTTATCTAAAAATTTACTATTTTATAGATTAAATTATTTTATAATTAAAATTAGGAATAGATTTCACCCAATCAATGTCAGTAAGTAACACTCTACATTTTCCAGATTTCAGCTTTTATGCTATTAAATAATGATTGTTTTATCCACTACCTAGACGTAGATAAAGCAATACCTATTTGTATGTAATGTGTTGCTACAATAGCGCCTGTTCAAAACAGCCTCATAACACCAAATTTCTCTCAAATTGGTGTACATGAAGCCAGTATAGTTTTAACCCAACCAATTTTATCAAAAACAAACCATGACAACGCAATTTATTCACCTTCATTGCCATACTGAGTATTCTTTAATTGATAGCGTTATTCGCATCAAACCGTTCGTCAATACAGTCAAAGAGGCCAATATGCCTGCCTGTGCGATGA
Source organism: Thiotrichaceae bacterium (assembly GCA_016745055.1). GTDB lineage: Bacteria > Pseudomonadota > Gammaproteobacteria > Beggiatoales > Beggiatoaceae > JADGDF01. The sequence continues at coordinate 34,085 of JADGDF010000008.1, forward strand.
CCGATCATACGAATTTATTTGGTTTGGTCAAATTCTATCGTGCTGCTCAGGCTGTAGGTGTAAAACCCATTGCGGGGGCTGATATTTGGATTTATGCCGGTGAAGAAGCCTATTATCAATTGACCTTACTTTGCCAAAATGACATTGGTTATCGGCATTTAACCCGCTTGATTTCCCGTTGTTATCAAGAAGGACAAGTGCTGGGTAAGCCTTATTTGCGGCAAGAATGGTTAGTTGAAGCCACTGAAGGACTCATTGCTTTATCTGGTGGTGTAAAAGGTGATATTGGCCAGGCTTTATTAAATCAACACTATGATTCGGCCAAACAATTGTTGGCAAACTGGCAAAGCTTATTCCCGCAACGATTTTATTTACAACTGCAACGCACCGGACGACCAGCAGAAGAAGAATATATTCACGCGGCAGTTGAATTGGCCGCCGCAACCCAAACACCAGTGGTAGCGACCAATGAGGTATGTTTTCTCAAGTCGGATGACTTTGACGCGCATGAAATAAAGGTTTGCATTCATGATGGCGATACCTTAAATGATGAAAAGCGTCCAAAAAATTACAGTCCACAGCAATATTTGCGTACGCCTCAGGAAATGGTGGAATTATTTGAAGATATTCCTGAAGCGATTGAAAATACCTGGCATATTGCCCAACGCTGTAACTTAGAACTGACATTAGGCAAAAATTATTTGCCCGATTTTCCTATTCCCGCAGGCCAAACAACAGACGATTATTTTTGCGAACAAGCGCGTTTGGGTTTGGAAGAACGACTACATCAGTTATTTGACACACAATTGACTGAATTCACTGAACAACGTAAAGCTTATGATGAACGTTTGCAATTTGAGTTAAATACTATTTTACAAATGGGTTTTCCTGGCTACTTTTTAATTGTGGCGGACTTTATCCAATGGGCCAAAGATAATAATATTCCGGTGGGGCCAGGGCGTGGCTCTGGAGCGGGTTCACTCGTTGCTTATGCGTTGAAAATTACTGATTTAGACCCACTGCCGTATGAACTACTATTTGAACGGTTTTTAAATCCGGAACGGGTATCCATGCCTGATTTTGATGTTGACTTTTGTATGGAACAACGTGATGACGTGATTAAGTACGTTGCTCGAAAGTACGGCCAAGAAAGAGTGTCGCAGATTATTACCTATGGTTCAATGGCGGCAAAAGCTGTGGTGCGCGATGTTGGACGCGTGTTGGGACATCCTTATCCTTTTGTCGATCAGATTTCCAAACTCATTCCCTTTGAAATTGGCATTACCTTAAAAAAGGCTTTGGACGGGGAAGAAGTACTGAAAAATCGCTACGATCAGGAAGAAGAAGTTCGTACGCTGTTAGATATGGCCATGAAATTGGAAGGATTAACCCGTAATGTAGGTACGCACGCAGGTGGTGTGGTTATAGCCCCTTCTTTGCTGACTGATTTTTCCCCACTTTATTGTGATGATAGCGAAGACCCTACAGTAGTTACTCAATTTGATAAAGGTGATGTTGAGGCTGTGGGGCTGGTCAAATTCGACTTTTTGGGTTTACGCACATTGACCATTATCAAGTGGGCGTTGGAAATGATCAACGATTTTCGTGATGAGCCTTTGGATATTATTAAAATTCCACTAGACGATCCCGTCACGTTTGAATTATTACAATGCGCTTATACCACCGCTGTATTCCAGCTGGAATCGCGGGGTATGAAGGAATTAATCAAACGTCTGAAACCAGATTGTTTTGAAGAAATTGTCGCATTGATGGCTTTGTTTCGACCAGGGCCTTTGCAATCAGGCATGGTAGACGATTTTGTGGATCGTAAACATGGTCGTTCAGCGATTGAATATCCTCATCCTGACTTAGCACCGATTTTAAAACCAACGTATGGTGTCATTTTATACCAAGAACAAGTCATGCAAATTGCCCAAGTATTGGCGAATTACTCGCTGGGTGGCGCGGATATTCTCCGGCGGGCAATGGGTAAAAAAAATCCAGCGGAAATGGCCAAACAACGGTCAGTCTTTGTGGAAGGTGCTACTGCCCGTGGTGTGGACGAAAAAACAGCGGATTATATCTTTGATTTGATGGACAAGTTTTCAGGGTATGGTTTCAATAAATCGCACTCAGCGGCTTATGCATTGGTTTCTTACCAAACGGCTTGGTTAAAAGCCCATCATCCAGCGGCGTTAATGGCAGCCGTAATGTCTGCGGATATGGATAACACAGATAAAGTCGTAGGGTTAATTAACGAATGCAAATCCATGAAACTCACTGTATTACCGCCCGAGATTAATACGTCAGAATTTCGCTTCACAGTAGCCGACGCAGAAATGCATACTATTTTATATGGCCTTGGGGCGATGAAAGGAGCAGGAGAAGGGGCACTCAAGGGCATTATTGAAGAGCGTCGACAAAATGGGCCTTTTAAAGATTTATTTGATTTTTGTAAACGGATTGATTTGCGCAAGGCCAATCGGCGCGTGTTAGAAACGTTGATTAAATCAGGGACATTAAGTGCTCTAGGTCCCAGTCGTGCTGTGATGATGGCCTCTTTGGACAAGGCAATTAAACTGGCGGAACAAAATACTGCCGCTAAAAATACGGGGCAAAATGACTTTTTTGGATTGGGTGGAGGCGCTAAAAAAACACAAGAAGTAGAAAAACCACCTTTTGTATCAGGTGTGGTTGATTGGACAGAAGGTGAAAGATTAAGCTGCGAAAAAGAAACGTTGGGCTTTTATCTCAGTGGACATCCGATTAATCAATATTTAGATGAACTAACCAAACTCACTGACTGTCGTTTAGGCAAAGTCAAATTAACGAGCAATAAACAAACCACGCGAGTGGCAGGCTGGGTCATGGATTTGCGGGTTACCAACAGTAAACGTGGGCGTATGGCTAATATCACGCTAGAAGATAACACCGCACGTTTGGAAGTTACTGTTTATTCGGATTTGTATCCCAATGTACGCGATTTGCTAGTGAAAGATACCTTGCTGATAATATCTGGGGAAGTACGCGAGGATAAATTCACCAACAGCATGAGTATGATTGCCAATCAAGTGCAAACTTTAGAGGATGTAAAAAGCAATGCAGCTAGACAATTGAATTTACTGATATCTTCCCAACAAGCCAGTCATCAGCTTGCCCTAGATTTAATCAGTATTTTGCAATCCTATCGTGCGGATAAATGTCCTGTTATGATTGCTTATCAGCATCCCAAAGCACAGATAGAATTGTTGTTAGGACGTCAATGGCAAGTTAAAGTGGAAAAACCACTGATTGAGACATTACAAAATTTGCTAGGCGCAGAAAATGTGAGGATAAACTATAAGTAGCACAAATGTTAATTCGTTTGTTAATTCATGATGAGCACAAAAGCAAGATTATAGAGGAAAATTTTGACTATTGAGCATTTGGGATTTTTTATTTTGGCTTTGGATATTCGTTATAATAATATTTTATTTTAAACTCGACGCTCAAGTATTTAAAATGTGACCATTCATTATAAATGAGCATAGCGAAGTGGAAAGGAAATGATTTTCCACGAGCAACTGCCATTTATAAAAGAATTTGTCGAAAAACTTGACCAAGGAATTCAAGAGTTCAAGCCCGACTATAAATTATCAAAAGCCCAGCGTTGGTGGTTAGGATATTGCCTGATAGGGATAGTGTTATCAACTACAGTTTGTTAGGCTGAATTTGAGCTAGGGTTAGTAGGTTACAAACAAGCAGCGTTATCGTGGATGTTCAGACATAGTAAGCTGGTCGCTATTACTGCATGTCAGTATTATGGTGCTTGTGAAGCATCACGGGATCACTGAAGGAGAAATAGCCCGAGATGATACCGAGAAAAGACGCGCCAGGCAGAGTCCACGAATTCATAAGGCTCACAAGCTATTTGATAAGAAAACGGGTGACCAACGGTCATGAATTAGTGGTGTTGTACCTGATAACGTCTAAAATCAGTCTGCCGGTAGGGTTTGAGTTTTATCAACCCGATCCAGAGTTGGTGGAGTGGAAAAAGCATGACGAAGTGTTGAAAAAGCAAGGCATCAAAAAATCCGAACGTCCAGCAAAACCTGCTTAAATTACCCAACAAAAATAACGTTAATGCTGCAGTTATTGATAGACTTTCACTATTACCATCCGAGTATTTGCATCAAAGCTATTTTAGGTGATGCACTGTATGGAAATTGCTGGTTTACGCATTAAGCCAGCCTAATTTTTGTAGATGCTCAAGTCATCAGTCAATTGCATAAATCACAACTTATTTGCTACCGCAATTGAGAGATGTCAGTAGCAGACTACTTCAATAAATATCTCGGTGTTGGGGTGAGCATTCGGATACGTGGTACCGAGGTAAAAGCCATACTTGGCAGTGCACGGCCATATATCAAATCACATGGGCAAAAGCGCTTTGTCGTGGCACTCAAATACCAAGGTGAGGAAAGTTATCGTTATTTAGTCGCCAGTGATATGAGTTGGCGTGCAGTTGACATCGTCTCAGCATATACTTTGAGATGGCTCATTGAGGTCTTTTTTGAGGACTGGAAGTTATATGAAGAACGGGGGTGATTCGCCCTCAAACCTGATGAAGAGGGGTCAAGCAGAAGCCCAATACGAAACTCTCAAATGGATGCTCTACTTGATGTTGTTCGGAGGATTATTGATGCGCAAGACCCTCACAAGAAGTTGGATGATATTGTTGAGGTGGCGAAAAAATCTTTCCTCTTCAAGGTTCTTCCAAGCATATGTGTGGCAAAGACTTGGGCAGGCTTGAACTAACGCCTTTACTGAAATATCAGGCTATGGCTTGGATGGCATAAGCAGGAAATCCTATGTTTGTCAAAAATTAAAACTTCAGAGTCGAGTATTATCAATTTTTATAAAATAAATTAAAAAATTTGAGATATGGCTCAATAAGCAAGCTAAACAAGACTTACGAGGTTCAACAACAAACATATGCTAATTAAGATATTTCATTTTTCTCATTCTTCCAGCGTCATAGTTATTAAATTAAGAACAGGTACGCAGGGCAGACACGCAGGTTTATACCTATAAATATAGTCATAATTTCATATAGGGGCAAACCTATGTGTTTGCTCTTTTTATGCTTATATTTCTTGCTATTATTTAGGGCAGGCACATAGGTTTGCCCCTACGTTGGTATAATAAGGTTTATCATATTCAGACAAATAAATATTCCTCTGTTTGAAATCTGGCAACACGTAACGGCGGAAACCAGCTATTAAGGGTAACATTTCTCCTTAAGTTTTCAGTTAACGTAGACCAAAACTAGCTCATCTTTAATAATTTTGTTAGCACAATATAACATTCTATTATCTGAAATTAGAATTACCAAAATGATAGAATTTTCAAGGTGGGTTTGTTAACATTAAAGAAACACTAAAATAAAGTAAAACATTAAATAAACAAAGGGTTATCTCTTGAATTATTGAAGTTTTGCACCAAACTTAAAGTAGATGCCATTAACAACTTAACAAAAATAATAGGCAAGTTATTAGCGTTGTAATGATTGCAATAAACTTAAGAGTTGGAAATTGTTATATGTAGTTTTTACTGGCCACGGACCGAGTTTTATGCTTATATAAAGTCGCTAACGACAACATTATTTTTTAAAGTCAACACTAACAAACAGGAGAGTGTGATGAAATACATTATTCATTCTTTGCTATTATTGGGAATTACTATTCAAACGGTTCATGCTTATGATCTAACGGTCAATATTTCAGGTGTGGCGAATGAAAAAGGGATAATTGGTGTTGCGTTGCACAATGCTGCAAAAACATTTCCCGAGGGTGAAAGCTTTCTTAGACAAGTCATTGAGGCTAACACACAGCCATTGACTGTTTATTTCAAAAATTTACCGGCTGGTAATTATGCAATTTCTTTGATGCATGATGAAAATGAAAATGGAATGCTTGACAGAAATTTTGTCGGTATGCCAACTGAATATTATGGATTTAGTAATAATGCTAAAGGGAAAATGGGTCCGCCTACATTTAAACAGGCTGCTTTTCAAATCACAGATGATAATGTGATGGTTGCAATTAATTTGATAAGATAGTCCATTTGGTCAGGCTACAGTTTAGTCTGTAGCCTGATTCGTGTTGTTTTTTACTCGTATAATTTACCTATCAATCCAATCTAATAATGCCAAAGGTTGTTGTATTGAGCCTGTTGCCCCCCAAGTTTCTGGGTGGTCCTCCTGCCTGAAATATCCATATGAAGCAATAAGTGTTCGCATACCAGCACGTTGACCCGCTTCAATGTCTCGTTGTGCATCGCCAACATAAACACAATTTTCAGGCAATATTTGCATAAGTTCACAAGCGTATAGTAGTGGAGCTGGATGTGGCTTTTTTTCTTCTAATGTATCCCCACAAATATTGCAGGCACTATGACAAGCAAATTTAAATTTTTCCAATAAAGGCATCGTCAAATTCGCAGGTTTATTAGTCACAATACCCCAATTAATGCCTTTTTTATCTAAGGTATTTAATGTTTCTAACATGCCATCAAACGGTTTAGTGTGATCAGCAATATGCGCTGAATAGATTTCAACTAATCTCGTATGCAAGGGTTTAGAGGCAGGATCTCCTTCTGCTAGATTAAAGCCTAGCCGAACAAGTGCTTCCCCTCCGTGAGAAATGTGAGGACGAATCTTACTAAAGGGTAATGGGGGCCGTTGTTGTTCTTGTAACACCGCATTCAGTGCAAAAGCCAAATCTGGGGCTGTATCGAGTAAAGTTCCATCTAAATCAAATAAAATTGTGCGTATTTTCATGACTCTCGTTGTGCGTACATTAAGTAATTCACTGAAACGTCTTTGTTTAAACTATAATGTGTCGTCAGCGGATTGTATTGCATACCGGTTAAATCTTGAAGTGAAAGTGTCGCATGACGCATCCATTCTGCCAATTCTGAAGGCCGAATAAATTTTGCGTAATCATGCGTCCCTTTAGGCAACAGTTTCAAAATGTATTCCGCGCCAACGATAGCAAATAAATAAGCTTTTGGATTTCGATTAAGCGTAGAGAAAAAAACATGTCCCCCAGGTTTAACTAAATGACTGCAAGCCATGACTATCGAAGCGGGATCGGGCACATGTTCTAACATTTCCATGCAGGTCACAACATCAAAACTAGCAGGCTGAGTTTGTGCCAAAGCTTCGGCCGTTATCTGTTGGTAATTGATGTTCAGTCCTGACTCGTACAAATGCAGTTTTGCAACGTTTAAAGGTTGCTCACTCATGTCAATGCCTGTAACAATCGCACGTTTTTCAGCCATACTTTCAGATAAGATACCACCACCACAACCTACATCTAAAACTGTTTTACCTGTCATATCTCCAACATATTGTTCAATATAACTTAAACGTAGCGGATTAATATCATGTAGCGGTTTAAATTCACTTTGTGGATCCCACCAACGTGTGGCCAACGCGCCAAATTTATCTAATTCTTGATGGTCAATATTTTGATTTATGTTCATAATAACCTGGAGCAATTTTAGGAAACCGAAATTTAGGTCCCATTTTACTATTTAACGAATGTTAAGTAGAAATTTTTAAATAGGTTTTACTTAGTTATATCCGCTCTTGTATAAAAGTAGCTGAGTACCTATTATATTTACCAGCTTTAAGTAAGTAGCTAGCTAGTTTAGATACCTCAGGGAGTTATAACTTTAGCTGTAGCGTTTTCACACGCCCTAAAGCATGATAATGCAGATTGCAAATCTGCATTAGCTGTTTTACCAACAATTTTTGAGTTTAAAAACATATATATTTTTTATAGCTATAAATTAGAAACAGAAACTGGAGTGCGCGAATGAAAAACTTTTCTTACGTTTTGAATATTTTTGTACTCGTATTGTTAATGGGGCAATATACTTGCGCTCAAAATCCTTACACAACGTACTCAGCCTCTTTACCCACTCGTGTTGATGGACAACCCATGCCCAGTTTAGCACCTATGTTAGAGAGGGTGACACCTGCAGTTGTCAATATTTTTACCCATACTCAAGTGCCAGAAAGTCCCTTAATGCTTGATCCATTTTTTCGGCATTTTTTTGGTGTACCAAATTCTGCACCAAAACGTGAAACTCAAAGCTTGGGTTCCGGTGTCATCATTGATATTAGAAAAGGTTATGTGCTTACAAATTTTCATGTGATTGATAAAGCTGACGAAATTAGCATTACATTACTTGATGGCCGACAATTAAAAGCAAAACTACTTGGCGCAGACTCTGAAACTGATGTAGCTTTATTACAAGTACCTGCCATTGATCTTGTGGCTTTACCTCTAGCCGACAGTGAGCAACTACGAGTGGGCGATTTTGTGGTGGCTATTGGTAATCCCTTTGGGCTGGGACAAACCGTGACTTCTGGTATTATTAGCGCATTAGGTCGAAGTGGTTTAGGCATTGAAGGTTATGAAGATTTTATTCAAACTGATGCATCAATTAATCCTGGAAATTCAGGAGGGGCTTTGGTTAATTTAAGAGGTGAATTGGTCGGTATTAATACGGCAATTCTTGCACCTAGCGGTGGCAATATTGGAATCGGTTTTGCCATTCCCATGAATATGGCAAAACAAGTCATTGATCATCTCGTTGATTATGGTGAAGTACGGCGTGGCACCTTGGGATTCAGAGTTCAAGATTTAAATCCCGAGCTTGCTGAAGCATTTAATCTTAATATTCAAAAAGGTGCTGTGATTGTTGCCATAGAAAAAGGATCACCTTCAGAAAAAGCAGGTTTTCAATTGGCTGATGTGATTACTGAAATTAATGGTAAAAAAATTAATAGTGCCAGCGATGCACGTAATCGAGTAGGTTTACTACGAGTTGGAGACACAGCGCATGTAACCTTTCTGCGCAGAAGTCAACTCCATCACTTGAATGCCAAGGTTGTTACTGCGTCACTAGTAGAAGGCCGTGTGATCAACACCTATTTGGAAGGTTTAGTCCTAAAAGACAGCAAACAAGGTATTGTGGTTGAAGATGTAGAACAGCGCAGTTTTGCTTGGACTGTTGGTTTTCGGAAAAAAGATAGAATTATTGGTTTTAACCGTCGCAAAATTAAAAATATAAAAGATTTAAAGCTCAGAATGTCAAGACGTTCTGCGCCTTTTACTATTCAAGTTATGCGGAAAAATGAATTATATTCCATTCTGTTGCAGTAAAATATTAGATTAATCAGTGCAATAGGTTGGGTTAAAAGAAAAAAACTAGCATTTTTAATCCAACGCTGCCGCTGCTAGAACCGATTTGAAATCTATTCTGTAAAGGTCTAGCGGTATGAATATTCTCCAAAAAACTAATAAGCACTCGCGGTACACAAGCTGTTTAACAGACTTAGAATGGTCAAGATTAGAAGCTTTATTACTTGAGTATTTAGCAGAGAAAAAACAAAAACATCCATTTTGGAAATAAAGGTTTTATTCCTGCTAAAGCTCGGTGGATGATTGAACCTTTTAACCCTTAGGTAGAGAGATGTAGTCTAGTTAAGAATTTTGAAAGAACACTATCAAATGCCCATGATAGACTCAAATAGTTATATTTATGTCTACCTACAAATCACAGCCAGAATAAGACCCATTGACTGACTTATTACAGACTGGGAAATCTGGGACAATATTGCCGCGAATTAGCAGCTCTAGCGCTGGCCAATTTAACCAACTTGGATCACGTGGGTAATAACGGCTAATTTTACCTTTTTCTCCAAAACGCACGTAAGTGATGATTTCACCACGCCATCCTTCTACAATGCCTAAACCTTCTGCATTTTCAAAAGGTAGTGTCCAATCAGTTGTAATACCTTTGGCATGCGGTAATTTAAATAACATTTGTTCTAATAAATCTAGTGAAATATGGATTTCTTTCAAACGAACTTGCATACGTGCAGCTACATCACCCGTTTCAAATACTGGCACTTCAACTGAAAGTTGATCATAGGGGGCATAAGGTGCATCATTACGTACATCATAATCTTGCCCACTGGCTTTGCCCACGTAACCTAAGCAACCCAGTTGCGCAGCTAATGGCGGCTTCAAAATACCCGTGGTAACTAATCTGTCTTCTAAACTGGCATGTTGTTCTAAAATAGCTTCAATTTCTTTTACTTCTTGAGATAAGGCATGCAATTCTTTGACATGAGCGAGGATTTCGTCATCATCCAAATCCATCAAAACGCCACCAGGAATAACGCAATCCATCATTAAACGATGTCCAAACGTTTTTTGATTGGTACGTAACCAATTTTCCCGTAGTCGACCTAATTGATAATAAGGGAAAGAAAATCCAACATCATTACAAATCGCAGCGGTATCCCACAAATGGTTAATAATTCTTTCGCGCTCAGCCATAATAGCACGCAGCATATTAGCGCGTTCTGGTACTTTAATGTAATTAGCACGTTCCATGGCCATACAAGCAGCCCAGGTATGTGCAACGGTACTGTCCCCTGACACCCGACCTGCAAGTCTTGCCAATTCTTGTGCATCTCGTCCTTCGGCAAGTTTTTCCACGCCTTTGTGGACATAACCTAGATGTTCTTCTAAATTTAGGACGGTTTCACCTACCGCTTGAAAACGAAAATGACCTGGTTCAATGATCCCCGCATGTACTGGACCTACGGGTATTTCGTATACACCGATTCCCTGAGCTTGAAAAAAAGGGTAGTGATTGTCAGGAGGGGTGATCTCTGGCACATTAATCCCTGCAACAGGAAAATTCTTGCGTAACGGGTATTCGCCTTCTGACCAAGCTTGATGACGAGTCCAATTGCGGGTATCAGGGTGATTACTAAAGACAATGCCAAACATATCCTGAAGATGTCGCTCAGTGCGGTTGGCAGCAGGAAAAATATGGGCTTGAGAAGGCATGACAGGTTGATCGTGGGCAACTTCAGTGAGCAACACAAAATAGCCTCCCTCTCTTTCATAACAAGCACTGATAATGTATAAATTTTCAGGCGGTACGTCTTCTGCCCACATAGCGCACCAACGAAAAGGATATTTTGCAATAACACGTAAACAAGGTTGCCAATCTTCAATTTCTATATGGACAACATGGGCAGGAGAAAGTAGTAGCCTCGAACTACCGCGAATGAGTACATGCTCATTTTCAAAGTCTGAAAGTAACGTTGATAGCCACTCAAATTTAACCATAATTTTACCAACTAAATAAAATCCATTGCGGAGTTAAAAAGCCATCTAAATTATAACGACTGGTTTCTAAAATACCATCTCCATCCATATCTACTAAATAGTAAGGTGGACCTGCGGAAGGAAAAATTTTTACCATGTAAACCCGACCCGCTGAACGGTATTCATGAATAATTTTATTGGGGGTTTCGATAATTCTAACTTGAGATTCGAGTTCAGGATCAACCTCAGGCGTTGCAGGTTGAGATTCAGGCGGCGGAGCCGTTTGTTTTATCGTGGGAGGAAGCGTTAACTCGTTGGCATAAACAAAACTATTTAACATGAATGTTAGCAAGATAAATCGCAGCAACATAATTATATTCCTTTAGAGATTAAAAGGGGTTTCAGTCGCAACGGTTTCAATGGGCCGATTGCTGTAAAAGTTGAATATAGTGTCCAATACTTCTTGTGGTTCGTCAACTATTGTAAATAAATCACAGTCATTTTCACCAATCATACCACTTTCTAACAAGCTGTCTTTGAACCAATTCAACATGCCTTGCCAAAACTTTTGTTGCACTAACACAATGGGTACACGGGGAATTTTTCGAGTTTGGGTTAAGGTCAAAATTTCTGCCAATTCATCTAAAGTTCCCCAACCACCCGGCATGATGACATGTGCTGAAGCATATTTAACCAACATAACTTTACGTACAAAAAAATGTCTAAAGCTTAAGGATGCATTTTGATAAGTGTTGGCGGACTGTTCGTTAGGCAGGGTAATATTTAGTCCAATGCTTTGTGAATTACCCTCAAACCCACCTTTATTCGCAGCTTCCATAATGCCAGGTCCACCTCCTGTGACAACAGAAAAACCCGCATCGGATAGTTTACGCGCAATATGTTCTGCCAACATATAATAAGGTTGATCAGGTTTTACACGAGCAGAACCAAAAATACTAACAGCAGGTGTCACATTAGATAAAAGTTCAAACCCTTCAACAAATTCTGACATGATTTTAAAGATGCGCCAGGTTTCATATTGCAGGTTTTTTTCATTAATTGTCGGTCTAGACATAAAGTTGCCTTAAGTTTTGAATGTATTTTAGCAAATTAATAAAACTGATTGATTAAGTATGACCAAATAATTTAATTAACATTGTGATTTTCACCTAAATTATTACCTTCAAACATTAATTGGATAGGAAATTCAATTGTGAATTTAACCCCTTGGTTGATTTCACTTTGGCAAGTAATTGTGCCTTGCAATTTTGTTGTCACTAGGTTGTAGCAAATATAAGTGCCTAGCCCACTGCCACCGCGGCCACGGTGGGTTGTAAAAAAAGGTTCAAATAATTTTTCTAAATGTTTAACATCAATGCCTTTGCCCGTATCTGTATATTCAAGATGCAATTGCTGCTCATCTGTTAAATGCGCTGAAATCAAAATTTTACCTGGTAAGACACCTTCATCAAAAGCATGAATAAGGCTGTTTAGCAATAAGTTGGTTAAGATTTGTTCAATCGCACCAGGTAAGCTGTATACAACTAAGTCTTTATCACAATCTGTTTCAATGATAATGCTCGTTTTCTTGAATTTGTTGTGTAAAGTGGTTAGCGTATCTTCAATTAAGGTTTTAACTGAAAATTGCCTGATTTCTTCTGTGGATTGGTCAACGGCTGTTCGTTTAAAACTCGTGACAAGCTCTGCTGCCCGTTCCAAGTTTGATAGCGTCAGGTGTGCGCCTTCATCTATATTTCCCAGCAAAGATAATAGCACATCAATATTGACTTCCTCTTGTTCTAATAGTTTATTAATTTTATGCGTATTTTGTTGTAACGTGGAAGCAGTAGTCACTGCAATACCTATCGGTGTATTTAGTTCATGTGCGAATCCAGAAACTAATCGACCCAATGAAGCCATTTTTTCACTTTGCACCAGTTCATGACGAGTTTTAGTTAATTCATCAATTTTGTTATGTAAACTAGTGGTCAAGTCCCAAATTCGCAAGTGAGTGGTAATGCGAACTAACACTTCTTCTTGTTGAATTGGTTTAGTTACATAATCTACACCACCCACATTAAAGCCTTTGACTTTATCTTCAATACTGTCTAATGCCGTCATAAAAATAATGGGAATATGTTTAGTCAAACTATTTGCTTTTAAACGGCGGCAGGTTTCAAAGCCATCAATACCCGGCATCATGACATCCAATAAAATCAAATTGGGATTAACCGTTTCAGCCCTTTTTAAACCCATTTCTCCATTACGTGCGACAATAATATCAAATCCTAATTCCTCCAAATAATCGACTAATACACCAATATTAGTTGGATTATCATCAACCACCAATAAGGTATAATGCGCAAAATCTAATGGGTCATCTGGCATTTCCATAAGTACTTACTTTCCATGAATATATTGTTCGACTAAGGCGATGATTTGTTCATCTTCAAAACCTCTAGCAAGCGCCTGAATTTTACGCGCAAAGGGTAAATATTTTGAGTCAAGCGCTTCAACATGGGCAGCCTGGTCTCGAATTTTTTTCATTCTGCCCATCATGGCGAGTTCATACAAAATTTCTAGCTCTTCCATTGGAGGAGGAATGAGGATTGCGTTATCGTCACCCGTCGCTTGGGTCGCGGAAGCGTCTTTTTCTTCATAAGTCCATTGTAAATCAAGTCGACTGGCCAATATATTAAGCAGTTTTTCTTCTTCAATGGGTTTAGCCAAAAAGATGTCAAATCCTGACACTAAACTTTTTTCTTGATCAGCTTCAAAAACACTGGCTGAATTGGCAATAATCAATGTCTCTTTAAATTCAGGTAGCTTTCTAATTTCTTGTACTGCTTCAAAACCTGTCATGATCGGCATAACCAAATCCATTAAAATGACATAAGGTCGCGCTTGTTGAGCTTGTTCCACTGCTTCTTGGCCATTAGCCGCTTCAATCACATCAAAGCCAACCCATTCCAACATGATTTTCAAAATAATGCGATTTTCTTGTTTGTCATCAACCACTAAAGCCGTACATTTTTCACCTTGATAACCGGTTATTTTCTTTGCTGATGTCAGTACATCCTGTTGATTAATATCAACCATAGGAAAAATAATTTCAAAGCTGAATAAACTTCCTTGATGTGCCTTACTGGTGACTGAAATTTCCCCGCCCATCATTCCAACGAGTTGACGACTGATGGATAAACCCAAGCCAGTGCCTTCGGCACGTTTATTAACATCACCCACCTGTTCAAAAGGCTGGAAAATCTTGCCCAATTGTTCAGGTGTCATGCCCACGCCTGAATCTTCAACTTCAAAACGTAAGGTAACCGCTTGTTCTACCTGCTGAATGAGCAAAACGCGCAAAGTGACTTCGCCTTGCTCTGTGAATTTAACTGCATTGCCCAGCAAGTTAATTAGTACTTGCCGTAGCCGTTTATCATCCGCCTTAATACCTTCAGGCAATTCGCCAACCATTTCGTAAACAAATTGAATATCTTTTTGTTCGGCTCGCATACGAATAATACCAACAATGCTATCGACAAAACTGGGGAAATAAACCGCAATAGGTAGTAATTCAAGTTTACGCGCTTCAATCTTGGATAAATCTAAAATATCATTGATCAACGTTAACAAATGATTACCGCTTTGATAAATCGTTTTTAAACCATTGAGTTGGTGAGCATCTAAATTATGTTCACGCATCAAAATTTGGGCATATCCTAAAATACCGTTGAGTGGCGTACGCAATTCATGACTCATATTGGACAAAAATTCGCTTTTAGCTTGATTTGCAAAGTCAGCCTTTTCTCGCGCTAATTTCAATTCAACTGCTTGCTGTTCCAGCAACCTTTCTTTCCTATCGCGGTGTACCCTGGCACTGAGCACTGGCGCAATCATGGCTGCAATGCCTTCTAAAATTTTGGCATCTTCGTCAGTATAATTCCACTCCCGATTTGCAAGATGAAATTGGCCAATGAGTTCATCTCGATAAATAATCGGTGCTCCAAAAGAACGGTAAAGTGGTAGATGACCTTCAGGTACTTTATGATCTTCGTTCTTAATCAGGGTTATTTTTTCTCTTAGAATGCGTCCCCACAAGCCACTCCAAGCATGTTTATGAAACACAATATTTTTATTTTCAACCTGACACATTTCAAAAATATCACGTGTCATTGAGGGCACAACCAAATCACCATTTTCGTGAATATAACCAAAATAACCAAATTGGCTTTTGAAATAATCCAAAAGTAATGCTAAAACATCAGCATACATTTCATCATCTGAAGTTGACAGTAAAATTAAGGTAATTCGCTCTCTAAGTTCATGACCAATTGCATGATAAACTTCTGCTTTATCTGCCATTACACATTATCCTTTTAGCCATTGGAAAGTTGAAGTGAGTATAACTTTATTTTCATTTACCATACCATTGTTACTTACCTATTGACAAGAATGCATTAGTATTTGAATCGCAAAAAAATTATCTAAATTTAGTCTAGTTTTTTATAATAAACATTAAATCACTTAATAAATTGGAGAAATAAATTATGAATTATAAATTTAATATTTTTCAGGTGTCTATTTTCTTGATGTTTTTAAGTATGACTACTCAAGGTTATTGCGAAATAATTCATCAACCTAACAGTATTTCACAAACTAATCATACAATGACATTTGCTGAAGTTAAAACACCAGAAACGGAAACAGAAAAACGAGCGATTTTGGCATCAGATTACGTCACAATTAATGGACAACGTCATGAAATTGCGTATCACACCATTATGCGTAGTGGTGATAATATTGGAGAACATACTTATGGTTTACTTATAGATGCGTATGGGGATCCTATTACAACAAAACATGGCTCCTTTAAGGTAAGCCGTAACATTGATTTTTCTTCACTCCTCCCAATCGGTGAAAAATTTTTCATGGTATCGCAATTTGAAACTAATCCTGGTGCCATATATTTAGCTGAATTAACACAGCACCCTCAAACCGGTTTGCTTAGCCCTGTATCCATTAAACCTCTTGATTTATCCAGCATACAGGGTGGATGGTCGCATTGTGCTGGCATGGTAACTCCTTGGCATACACATTTAAGCAGTGAAGAGTATGAACCCGATGCAAAATTGCGTAATCCATTCACAGGTAGAATTGATTATTATCAACGTATGATGGCGAATTATTACGATGGCGATTTATTGGCACTCAATCCTTATGATTATGGATATGCTATTCAGGTCAAAATTCATGATGAAACTGGACGTTACTCTGTTCATAAACATTACTCAATGGGTAGAATATCAATGGAAATTGCTTATGTGATGCCTGATCAAAAAACAGTTTATTTGTCTGATGATGGTATAAATTCTGGGTTATTTTTGTTCATTGCTGATGAAGCTGGAAATTTGGATGCTGGTAACCTCTATGCCATGCAATGGCAACAAACTGGCATTGAAAATGGAGGACAGGCTCATTTACATTGGATTCCATTAGGTCATGCAACCAGTGAAGAAATTAGGGCTTATATTGATCAACAACCCAAAGCTGAATTTGATTTATTTCATGACATTTTTGATGAAGTCAAACCTTTTGCAGAAAAATGTCCTAAGCCATTTATTTCAATTAATACTACTCGTGGGCATGAATGTTTGCGTGTGAGACTTGGGAAAGAAAAAATTGCTTCTCGTTTAGAAACAAGACGTTATGCTGCTATGCTAGGGGCAACGACGGAATTAAGTAAAGAAGAAGGCGTGACTTATAATCCTGAGCAAAAAACTTTATACGTTGCCATGAGCAGAATTGAAAAAGGCATGGAAGACAATCAAGACAAAGGATTATCAAATAAGACTTATGATAAAGGTGGCCCGAATCACATTCAACTGCCTTATAACCTTTGCGGTGGGATATATGGCCTTAAAGTTGGACATGATCCAAAAATTGGTAGTCAATACGTTGCCAAACGTCTATCTGGCATGTTGATGGGAAAAATGACTCAAGCCTACGATAAAAATAGTCCTTTACCGGCTTATGACGAAAATGGACCTTTTGCCAAAAATTACTGTGATACTAATGGAATTGCCAATCCTGATAATATTACTTACCTATCTGGTTATGATACGTTAATTATTGGCGAAGATTCTAGTGATGGTCATCAAAATGACATAGTTTGGGCTTATAATTTGAAAACAGAAATGTTAACTAGAATTCAAACAACGCCTTATGGCAGCGAAGCCACTTCACAGTACATTTATAAAGATATTAATGGTTTTGGCTATTTAATGAGTGTCGTTCAGCATCCTTATGCTGAAAGCAACGTTAATGATGTTGTGACATTACAAGATAAACAAGGTTATGTTGGATTTATCGGGCCTTTTCCTGCCTTAAAGTAGTTTTTTCCTTCCATTTGGTTCGCATGGTGCTGGCGTTAGGGGACATTAAGTCCCCTTTTTTATTGAATTTTTATATATTACTGCTAAATTGCTAGAATCTAAGTTTTTTTACTTTCACCATATATGGGGCTTGAATTTATAATCATTTAGAATGATAGCCAGATCGCCTTTTTGTGCAATCACGAAAAATCCTTTTCGCCAAGCATATTTATCTGCACCCTCTTCTATAACCATTCCTGCCACTGCGCCATAGATTTTTTTATCTTTATGTTCAGGAAAAAGAGGTTTAAATTTTTTCATACGTTCAAGATGTTCTTTAACATCATCGACACTTAAACTGCTTTTGACTTCAACTAAGACACAACAATCACCATTGGTAACAAGCAGATCAATTTCCATCTCCAATCCAATACTTTTATTCTTTTTTTTGACTCGACGGCTGGTACTAGTGACTTCAATACCCCTTTCTTGAAACAATTGTTCTATGCCAGGCGCAATAACACCTTCAACAAAGTCTCCAATGCGTCCACCGAGTTTACCAATTTTTTTGTCTATTTCCTTGCTTCGTTTATCCATAAGTCGTTCAGTTTCTTGAAACTTACGATCAGTTTCCTGAAATTTGCGATCAGTTTCTTTGGATTGCAGTGCAAGTTCCTTGAGAATTTGTTTGGTTTCTTCAAACTCATGATCAGTTTCCTTAGATTGTAGTAAAAGTTCTTTAATGATTTGTTCAGTTTCTCTGACAATCTGCCAAACTTCTTCAAGCGTTGGAGCTGAATCAGTGTATATCATTATTTTTTCCCTGAATGATTAGTATTAAATAGGATTGAAGCACTAAAGAGCAAAGTATTGTTGTAATTGAGAATCCTTTTCCTACGGTTGGAAGTATAGTTTTTTTCCTAAAGTACTATACGGGAGCCATTTTGTAACCTGCTCCCAAACGTTTAAACATTACGGATGGAGTTACAAACTCCACCCAGCCTAAAGCTAATATTTTGAACTCCAAGATTCCCTATAGCAGTAACTCTATACCGTTAATACAATTTTACCTTTAGTATGTAAAGTTTCAATTTGTTCATGTGCTTTAGCTACTTCTTCAAGTGAATAAGTCGCATCAACGTGCATTCTAAATTGGCCGTTTTCCACTAACTCAGTCAAGTGTTCAAGCTGACGCACATTAGGTTCAACAAAGACATAACTAAAATCAATACCTTGTGTTTTATTACGCTGAGGATTGCCTTGTTCTAAAATAGAAACGAATCTTCCACCTTGCTTTGCACAATCATAAGCAGTTTCACAAGCTTCTTTACCAACGCAATCAAATATGACATCGACGCCTTCTGCATGAAGTGCTTTCACGCCATCACTAAAACGGGTATTTTCATAACCAATAGTCTCATTTGCCCCTAACTGCTTTAAATAATCATGATTTTTTTGGCTCGCCACACCAATGACATTAGCACCTTTTATTTTACCCAATTGCATAGCACAAGAACCTACGCCACCAGAAGCCCCCACAACTAATAAAGTTTCATTGGCTTGCAAATTGGCCGCTGTGTAAACGGATTGATAAGCCGTTAACCCGACCAGTGGAATAGCCGCCGCTTCTTCAAACGAAATATTACTGGGGCGTTTAGCAAGATAACATTCAGGTAATGCCATATACTCAGTATAAGAACCATGCTGTACGGTAGATCGACGACAATAGCTATAAATTTCATCACCAGGTTGAAAACGTCTTGCTCCATGTCCTACTTTTTCAACAATACCTGCCACATCCCAACCTAAAATAAGCGGAAATTGATGTGGGATGCGATCTCTCAAACGGCCCATACGAATTTTCCAGTCAACAGGATTAATCCCAGCCGCTTTAACGCGGATTAATACTTCCCCCTCACCAGGCTCTGGCACAGGCAAATCAATGATTTTCAGTTGATTTCGATCGCCAAACTCGTGAATCACAACAGCTTTCATAATTAAATCCTTGTTCAAATAAATTTCTAAAAATTAAACCCATATTTTAAACCTACTCTATTTTTAACCCAAGCTGGATTAAATAAATTAGGACTTACGCAAAAGTGATATAAATGTAATGATTCGTGAGTTGTTGAGGTAAATATTGGGAAAGTAAATCACGTTTAAGGGCATAAACCGTTTG
>JADGDF010000280.1 GCA_016745055.1 Thiotrichaceae bacterium
CAAATTTCACTACGCGCTCTCTTAAATCTTTACTATTATTCATTTGGTATTATTCATTACTCCATATTATGGTATATGTTTATAGGAATTTTACTATATCGTCAGTTGAGCCTGAAAGATAAACATATATTCCATAAGATGGCACAAACAAAAACAAAATAAACAATATTGGCAATAATATTGGTAATTGCAAGGGAAAGCTAAGTTTTGGGAAAAAACGGAAGTAGTTAACAAAATACCATACTATCTCAGTCAAACGTTTAGCTATATAAAAGAAACTAAGAATAAAAGATTGCAAAAATAACCATAAGGTACTAATCAGCCAAATCAGTAATAATCTAGTTTTAGAAAGATAGTGATACACACTTAGCCTTTATGGGTGCATTTTGTAAGAATAAACAGCAAATATGAAATCTCTCCAAACTACTTTAGGTATTCTATATAAATCAAAGGGGAAGTCATCATTAAATTCACTACTTATCCGTTTATGAAGGGATTTATGAGGTATACCAAATGCAAAAGGTTTAGCACGCCCTGTGACTGTCCAAATTTCAAATAAGTCGACAAGCTTTTTATCAATCGGACTTAAACCTTCTTTTCTAGCAGGAATGGCAAGAATTTTAAGAAAAAGTAAATTTTGTAGATGATATTTTTCAAGTGTGCCATAAATGCTATTAGCAAATGCTGGACTATCTATAAATTCTTCCGCTGCTTTGATGCTTCCTACACTATGATAGCGACCTTCAAAATTTTCGCTAATATCTTTATCATTGTAAGTCCAGCTAGTAGCAAACATTACAAGAAAAATCATCATATCCACAAATATTCCTATGTATATGGGGCTTAAATCTCCCTTTAGAATACCATCTTTTTTATCAGCTGGATCGTAATCTCTATATCCTGTAACAATTGGAATAGCTTCCAAAAATACCAAAAAAGTTCTACTAAAACGTTGTCTGTCATCTTTAGGATCAAATAATGCTACGGGATTTATTTTATCCAGTCCATCAAGTCTCCTTTTTGTTGCTTTTGCATGCTGTTCAAAAGTGTTATCCTTACAACTAATTGTTTCCTCTTTACCTGTTACAGGATGAGAGAACTTAAAGTTAATGCGATTTTTACCTGTGTGATTTTCCAAGTCTTCTATAAGGCGTGCAAATATTGCATCAGTTCTGTACCGATTTACTTTTGCAATAATATCATTTATTTCACCTTGTAATTTTTGTTTAGCATTGTTTTCAGTATAAGTTTCAATCCTCTGGGTAATTTGGGTAATATCACTATTTATTTTTACTTTTAATTTTGTAATTTCAGGTCCGTAAAAACCAAATGTTTTAGCTTCATCATCTCTAAAAGCTCGCCTTGGGCCATTACCTGCACCAATATGAGTTTCACAAGTTGCCCCAAATTTTCTTTCTCTTATTGCTTGATCTTCTGAATGTTTTACTAGCGTTATAACACTGCTGTGTACACTATCAAATTCTGACGCAAAGTTTATAAATGCTTCTTTTACTTCACTAAGTTGAATATTAAAATTGTGTTTAGCAAAATCTTCTGCCCTGAACCAGGAATAATAGAAACTATAACTAAAGAACACACTGATAAACATTACTGTAAAGTAAATAAAGTACCATATAGCTTTGACCATAAAATAATATGTTTTAAAAGCATAATCAAGGGCTTGCAGGAGTAAGTATTGAATCATTGTAACAAGTAAAACAAGAACAACCACAATGCTACCTTCGGCTGTAGTAAGGCTACGGAATCCGTCAAAGCTTGTCCAAAAAGAAATAGCCGACAAAGAAATAATAATCAGCAATATTTCCTTAGGGAGTGTGAATATACCTATAAAAGCACCTTTTTTTTCGTTTTTAGTGTCCATAATTAGTAAATCACCCTAAGTTTTGCTATAAAAACCAAGGCTTTTTTCTGTATAAAAAAATACAAAAGTCATAAATAAAATAAGAAAATTAAAAAAAACACCTATTGCCAAAGGTGAAGCATCCTTCACTAAAATCCTAGAAGTAGCTTGTTTTTTATCAAAAATAAACGACTTAAGTAAGGAGGGTAAATTTGTTACAATGTCTAATGTTCGCAAAAATAAATACATTCTTTTCTTTGATGCAAACACTGATAAACTACCAATTCTATATAACTTCATAATACTGTTTTTAACAGAAATTGCTCTCTTTTCAAAAATATCATCTGGGCAATCAATAAAAGTCCACCTCTTCTTTTTTCCTGAAACCATAATATTACTTCTATTATTTCCCACATATTGATTGATCGTAACCAGTATACTTACAAATATTTCATCTTCTTTGTAAAGATTAAACTCCTTAATTTTCTTATTAGATATTTCTTCCAACTTGTCAATATCAGAACCCTCTGCGTAACTATTGCTCATAAATACAGATATAGAAGCAATTTTTTCAGTTATATCCTTGTGGTATTTACGAATAGTTTCAGCAAAAGACATAAAAGTTTTAGCTTCATCGTTTCTAAAGTCCCTTACTAAATTTTTTGGTAGTCCCCCAGAAGTAGAGATTTAATGATATTGTAAGGTATTATTAGTAATATAACGAGAAAGCAGGTTAAAAATGCAGGTTTGTCCAAC
>JADGDF010000142.1 GCA_016745055.1 Thiotrichaceae bacterium
CATTTTGCTCTACGGTTTAACCTTATTGCTGCTATATATAATAAACTAATTTTCACTTTATTTAGGCTTGTTAACAAGTTATTTCGCAAGAGGTCTAATTAAAAAACTTCTAGAAAGTAAAACTGATTTTCTCACTCCCAAGCTTTGCTTGGGAGTGTATGCAAGGGAAGCTCTGCTTTTCGACTTGCAAAGCAGAGCTTGGTAATGAGGAAGAAATATATAATCCATTAAACAGAGCAAGCTACAGCGTGAAAATAAGTCCCATGATACAAAAATCTGAAAAAATTATTCTATTAGAAGAGATCGAACTAGCATTTGGCTGGAGAACATTGCCAAAAAATGAGCAATACATTTCATCAAAAGAGCTTACACCTGATGAAATAATGGAAGTTGAGAACATAAAGGGTAAATATTGGAATGAATTAACAGGTGATCTTTTAGAGGCTAGTTTTAGTGTTGTGAGTTGGTTATCACCTTATGCATTTTGTTACTATTTACCAGGTTTTCTTAGTGTTGGAATCAAAGAAAATATGCCTCATTTAATAGTCAATCATTCTATTTTTGGGATGTTAGATAGAACCCCAAATCCTGAGTGGTGGGATGATTTTTTTATCGTTCGTTGGCCGTTATTGACCTTTAATGAATGTAATGTTGCCCAAAACTGGATTTTTTGGTTGTCATCTTTTAGCAAGAAAATGGCAATTTCAGATGATTCGTTAATAAATGCTTTAGTGACATTAGAGTTATTAAAAAGCAGGTGTGATGAGAAATGAACTATCCCTGTCCCTTGCGGGTGCAGGTTACAAACCTTAATCCGCTAGTGATTTCCCGAAGCTCTCAATGATTCAGTTTCAGAAAATCATTTCACTCATTCCTGAAACAAAGGTAACTATAAATACTTTCACTTTATGTAGGAAAATGAATTATGATTTCAGAACAACAAATAGCAAAGAAAGGGCTAAAAATTTTGCTGGCAACTGTTGGCATAGGGTGTGTTGTCATATTAGTTTTTGGATTTTTTTGGTCTCCCTCTGTTCTTATAAGTGGAATACCTTATAATCCACCAAAAGTAGTAAAAGCACAAATGGGCGTAATAGAAACAGCGCTAGCTGCTCATCGCCTTGATAATTTATCTTATCCAAGCAATTTAGACGGGCTAGTTGAAAATACCAGCAATAAACCTTCATGGAAGGGCCTTATCTCAAACCATCTCAACTATTTGATCCTTGGGGAGAAAAATTCAGATACAAAATGCCTGGCCGTGAAGATTTTGATTTATATTCTCTTGGTGCTGATAAAAAAGAAGATGGAAAAAGGAATGATGCCAATATTAAAAGTTGGGAATGATCTTTTACACAAATAAGCAACAAACACACATAGAAAAAAATAGTGACTAAAAATCAGACAATAAATAGTCCTAGCAATTGATTTAGAAATTGTAACCCTTGTCGCGTTGGTTGAATAACCTCAGCGTTTTGTTTTAACCAACCTTGGGCAATTGCAATTTGTAGTGGTTTATCAATATCAGATAATATTAGCCCTGTTCTTTCTTGAAATAAGATTTCCGTAAATCCCTGAGATAAACGCAAAGCATTCATCATAAATTCCAAACAAATATCAGCTTGGTTTAATTCGATTGTTTGAGAAATGACTTGGGGTGTATTGACAAGTTGTAAGTAAGTATACGGATGGCGTCGTTTACTAAAACGGATAATTTTATCTTCAGGCGTGGTTATTTTCGCATGAGCACCAGCGCCAATCCCTAAATAATCTCCAAACTGCCAATAGTTCAGGTTATGTTGACAGTAATTTGAAGCTTTTGTGTAAGCGGAAATTTCATAGTGTTCATAACCCTGAGTTTGTAAAAAATCCTGGCCACTACGTTGAATTTCCCACACACTATCGTCATCTGGCAAAATAGGTGGATGTTGATAAAAAGCTGTATTAGGCTCTATGGTTAATTGATACCAGGATAAGTGATTGGGCTGAAAGCTCATAGCGGTACGTAAATCATTAACTGCATTTTCTGGCGTTTGATGCGGCAAGCCAAACATTAAATCTAAGTTAATATTTTCAAATCCTGCTTTAATCGCAGTTTCAATGGCATTGATTGCCGTTTTTCTATCATGAATGCGTTTTAAATTTTTTAAGGCGCTGTCTTGAAAACTCTGAATACCCAAGGATAAACGATTAATACCTATTTGCCGAAATGCCTGAAAACGTGCATTATCCACAGTTCCAGGATTTGCTTCTAGGGTAATTTCAATATCAGTAGGTATTTTTAAGTGCTTGTGAATTCCTACCAGTAATTCGTCTAAACTTTCAGGGGAAAAAATACTTGGTGTACCGCCACCAATGAAAATTGAATGAATTGGACGGTGATTGATTTTAGGAATATCTTGTTTCAAATCAGCAAGCAAGGATTGTACATATTTTTTTTCAGGAATATTATTTTGTACTGCATGAGAATTAAAATCACAATAAGGGCATTTTTGGATGCACCATGGGATATGGATATATAAACTTAAAGGCATTGCCGATAATTTATTGTCCATTCTGAGGACTAACAGTCAATGGTACTGTTTTTATTTTTAAACCTGAGGCATGTAAAGCTTTATCAATAGGTGTAATGCGATTGGTTTCGATCTGCACATCCTTTATTTTCCTGTGCTCAAAGGGATTAGGTGCAATGTTGGCATCAAATTGTGCGTTTAAAATCACTGTAATATTATCGCTGTCATTAGGTTCAGCGATAATTTCGATTACCTCTGCGGGAATAGCGACAGTACGACCTTTTTCATTATGAAAACGTACAAGTGCGGGCTGGCTTCTCTGTATTTTTTGAGAGACAGTGGCAGGAAAAATAGCAGTAATTTTCCTTTCTCTAAAGAGGATGGGCCTTCTTACACCATTTCTTTCGTTTGAAAATTGAGTTACTAACCTTTCTTTGTTTGAAACTTTAATTTTTTGGCTGGTTTGGTAGGTGGTCATTTCCATAGACACAAACCAGTATCCCCATCCAATAGCCAGTAAAATTGATGCAATGATAACGCTAATATAAACCGAACGGTTATCATCCTGAAGGGCATGTAATGTTTGAGAAAAAGGAGTTGCCATTGTTTATAGAGGATAAAAAGAGATTAGTTCCAATTGCTAATGCTGGTTTAAATTTTCGCCAAACAAAGCTTGGCAGACAAACATTACCAAGCTAAAAATTCAGCCACGACTGTTACTCTGTCTTTTCTTGTGTTTCTTTAACTTCAGCTTCCTCTGTTCCTTTCCCACGACGGAAAATATTTTTGCCTTCATTAAACATTTCTTTATAATAAGCTTTAAATTGTTCAGGATTAAAATTAATTAATGTCCCACCAGAAGCAAAATGGAGTAGAAATACTTTGCCAATGGCATAAGTTGAAGAAGCGGCCATAAGTGGCATTGTAAACGAACCAATGGTTTGACCAATAATAGGAATTGCTTTAATACTACTGGCCGCAAAAGTACTAAACATAACGGGCGTAACGCCACCAATTAAAGCAGCAAGCGCACTTTTGATACTTTCTTTAGAAAACTCAACTTCAAATTTTTCCGCAAGTCGACTTAACATAATCACTTGAATAGTCGTGACACCCGCAGCATCAACGGCAGGAATAGGTATAAATCCGGCAGCGGCCGATAGCCACATGTTTTGGATAACAATAAAGTCCGCTTCATTAAATATTTCTTCAATGGTTGCTTGTGCTTCTGCAGCTTTTTGTGTTTCTTCTTGGTTTTCCATAAACGTCTCTCACGTGGATAATTATTTACCCATTTATTTTAGTTGGTTATAAATTTTTAAGACTTTTTTAACATAATTTTGTGTTTCTTTATAAGGGGGAATTTTATGACCATAACGAACAACCGCATTTTCTCCTGCGTTGTAGGCGGCTAATACCAAAGAAAGATCACCTTCAAATTTTTTCAGTAAATCGCGTAAATAGTGCGCACCACCACTGATATTTTTCTGAGGATCAGTTCGGTCATTCACACCATAGCGCTTTGCAGTTGCTGGCATTAATTGCATGAGTCCAACAGCGCCCTTCGGCGAAATGGCTTCTGGATTATAGTTTGATTCTACATTAATGACCGCTTGTAATAAAGCAGCAGGAACATCAGTTTTCACGGCTACCTTATTGATCACGCTCAAGTAATCTACAGTTCTTGTGTTTTTATTGGATAATTTAGATAATTTCGTGACAGATTTTTTAATTTTTTTACTCGTGGGTAAGTGAGGTAGTGACACGGGTAAACCAATTTGTAGTGCGGCAAGTAATAATTCATAGTCATCGTCTTGTAATAAAATAACGGGTTTTACCTTTTTTTCAGCCGGCTGAATAAGGTAACTACGCGCATAGTCAATTTTTTTTGCTTTAGTCGGTTTGTTGGTTAAATGCAATACACCTTGGGCATCAACATATTTATAAACAGTGGTTGAAGTCGTCTCTGAAGCGCTAGCAGTATTAAAAATGATGGCTAGAAAAACAGTACTCACATAAATAATGTTATGAAATAAACGGTGTTGTTGCATATCTTTTAACATAATGATAAAAATAGTAGGTTATTTTGGATAAAGTTGATGATTAATATTTGCGACTAACGCTGGAAACATTGGTAGGTTTGACAGATTGTATCATTAAAGCTATCTGTCAAATCTCCACTGACAAAATTTTCCAAACCATGATTGTCATCTTCCAAATAATTTCCTACTTTTCCTTGATCAGCATTTGTTTCTTGAATTTGTCCCATTAGTGGTTTGCCGGCAACTATCACGATAAATTCGACTCTTGTACCATCAAGTGTTAAAGCTTTTATTAAGGGAGGTGGGACAACTGTGCCTGGATCTGCAACTGTTGCCAAAGTTGAATTCCGAAAACTATCCACCCACAAAAAATTTGGCTGGGTAGGGAGAAAAGAGGTATCCATTGCGAAAAACACAATTTCTTGCCAAGCTGACCACCAACCCCACTGATTATTTCCAAAACCAGCTGTTGTATCAAAGCACCGCTGCCCATTTAAAGTTGCCCAAAAAGGTGCGCTATCTTCTTTCGACATAATAGGATCGTCAATATTTGAATTTGCAAAAGGAGGGAAGGCTAACCGGCCAAAACGTGCGCCACTATCATCTGTATAGTTCACTGCTTGAGTGTCATCCAAAAGAGAAGCCCAAGGATATTTGCCACTAAAGGCAACTGCAGCAATGTTAGCATCGTAAGGAGGGACAGTGCCATGCTCACCTTGGTAAGCAGCAATATATTGGCTAGTATAAGGTGGATTATTATTGCCATGAGTACTTTGATAATTACTGATAAACTCACCAATTTTACCATTAATAAAGGGAGTAGCAATAAATGTAGTCATTTCACTGACATAATTAACTTTAGCATAGGCTTTATGTTGTCTGCTATATTCATTTAAGCATTGCCTCACTTGTTCAGCTACCCAATATTCCATGCGTTTATAAACATGTTGGTAATCTTGAGGAGTAATCCAAGCTAAGGTATCGTTAAAAATATGCTTTCCTTGGTTGACGCGCTTATTGCTACCCACATTCTTTATTTCATAAGTAAGTGATGCAGCAACAAAGGTAGATATTTCTACAGGATTTAGGGTTGTCCAAAAATTGGCAGAAATCCCAGGACGAGAAGCTAACGCGCCATTACCCGTTGCATTATTAATCGTGTTTAATTCGTCTAAGTAGGCAGCCACTTGCCCACTATTGGCTTCACAAACATTAATATTAGGTACACGATTTTGTCCTGCCAACGGCAAGCCTGGTGCAAATATAACTGCAATGGCTCTATTTGTTTCACTTGAACCCGCAATGAGATTACCACCTGCGTTTTTAATATTAAATAAACCAGGTGTGATACTACTTAATGCACCTTTGGGATTATCCAAATAATTACCTGAAACGGCATACCATAAACAACTATTACTCCCATCTCTAAGTAATGGTAATCCCAAAGTACGCCAAGGAAATAAGCCAATCACGCTATGTCCTCTTGTCCCACAGACATCACTACTTCCATCTCCATCGCTATCAGGACAAGGTAAAAATCCTGAAGGTTGTCCAGGATTACGTTCTGCATAGGTTGCCGCAAAGCCAATCAATGCTGATTTTGCTTCAGCAAGTACTTTCATTGTTTGTTTCTGATTGTCAATTTTTAAATTAACTTGATTTAGACGATATAATAAAAAAGAGGCGGTCACCAATACAACACTCGTTAATAAAATGAGTAAGGCTGCACCCGCTTGAAATGATTTATTTCTTTGCATAAGAGATTTGATAAATAAGCAACTGTATTTAGTATAACGTGTCAATAAAAAATATTTAAATTTTACAGGTAAAATTAAACACACGGCCATTAAATAATGGCAGTGCTGGCCAATTTGCAGGGATAAAAATATTTATGAATGCGTTTTAAATCCCATCCAATTGCTCGCCAAAACGAATAAGACGACCAATGTCTTGCAATGGACCTAGCGGATTTTTCTTGTCTTCATATTCCAATACATTTGGTTGACCTCCCCATAATTTATAAACAACTAGGCCGTTTTTCAGCACAATTAATGCGGAAAAGCGCCAGCCTGAAATCCTAGTTTTCCGCCTGAAATTAAATAAATCTAAGAATGCATTGCCATAACGCTTATTTCTAATTTCCTGGGGGGTTATTTCATAACCGTGACAATCTGCTTTGGCCTTTAAACACGCTTGAATTCCTGGGTCTAAGTCGCCAAAGCCAATAGATTCATTGGGAATGAATTTCTGAATAATATCTAGGTAAGTAATCAACTTCGTATTAGGCGTTTCAAAAGGATCAAAACCAAGTGCTTTTAATTCTTCATTAGTGGTTTCTTGCGGTATGATTTTATCAAACGAAGTTTTGGCTGCTTCAAAGCTTCCCCAAGGGGACTGTGTTTTTTTATCAAGTGTAGGTAATAAACCTGAGCAGGCACTGAACCCTATACTTACCAATACAATAAAGATAATGCGAAAAATAGTAAACATTGCCTTTTCCCTATATATATTTTTATTTAATTAAAAATAGGCAAATTTACGGCCAACTTTATTTTTTATACAAAATGTTAACTTAATTGTTAAGTGTAGCCCAGTGCCTAATTATCTGAGTATATTAATAGGGTTAACGTGGTGGACGTTCAACCTCTGTGACATGTAAGGTAAATTGTTTTTTTGCTTTGTCCTCAAAGTAATGTCTTAGTGTTTGGCGTATAACTGGGAATGCAAGTTGGTCCCAAGGAATTTGACTTTCATCAAATAATTTAACTTCTAAACTTTCTTGGCCTGGGGCAAAATTTAAATCCTGCAAATTTGCTCTAAATAAAGTATAAACTTGGCTGATATGCGGTAAACTACAAACTAGATATAAATCTAATTGATCAATGCGTGCTTGAGCTTCTTCCCAAGTTTCTCTGGCGGCTGCTTGCTCTAGTGTTTCGCCTAATTCCATAAATCCGGCTGGTAACGTCCATAATCCATAACGGGGTTCAATGGCTCTTTTACACAGTAAAATCTTATCTTCCCATTCAGGGATACTACCTGCAACTACTTTGGGGTTTTGATAATGAATAGTCTGACAAGATTCACAAACAAACCTTTCAAGTTCTTCGCCTTCAGGAATTTTGCGAATCACAGAATGACCACATTGACTACAATATTTCATCTAATTTCCTTTAATCATGGTACCTGACTTTCTTTCTCTTCATGGAAAGCAAGGGGAATTTAATCTCCTGCAAGCACCTTGTGAATGGTAACTTTTGAGTGTTTACCTTTAAGCGTTTCTTCTCCGACAATTTCCGTTTTAAATTGAGGTGTTAAATATTCCAAAGTTGATTGTCCAATTAAAATTCGACAAGGGCTTTCGGTGTCAATTTCTTTGTTAAAGCTTTCTAAGCGTGCGGCTGTATTGACAGTATCTCCCAATACGGTATATTCTTGGCGTTCAAGCCCACCTAAACTACCCGCAACGACTGGACCTGTATAAATACCGACGCGCATACGAATAGAAGGTTGTCCTTTATCCTCCCATTCTTTTTGTAAACGTTCAATTTCTCGCCGCATTGATAAAGCACATTCCACAGCATTAATCGCATCTTTGCCAATTTCTTCAGGCGTTTGACGCGCAATGGGTACACCAAAGATAGCCATGATGGCATCACCAATAAATTTATTCACCTGACCACAATGTTCCTTTTCAACAACATTTACCATCGTTTCCATATATTGATTTAACCAATCCATGAGCGCTTGTGGCTCCATTTGTTCTGAAACTGTCGTAAAGTTTTGTAAATCCGTAAATAAAACGGTTGCAGTTAAACGCTGTGATCGTAAGCGTCCTGCGCTTAAAAATTGTTCACGTTGGTTCCAAATTTCTTCTGCCACATTTTTGGAAACATGTTTGGAAAATAGTTGCATTAATACTTGGCGTTGACTTTTTTCTTGAGAAGATAAATAGATGACGACTGTGCCAAATGCCAATATCCATCCCAAAATAGGTGCCGCCATAATCAGCCAAATATGGTACATTAACGCAGAGTAACCTGCTAAACCAATGGTAAATACGCCGCCCACACCCAGTAAACCGACGCTCCAAATAGAATGTACCCATACACAGATAACACCGCCCAGAATTGTCCATAACCATATCCAAAGAATTTCCTGCGTTTCAGTAAAGGCAGTCATACTTCGTTCTTCTCCCAGTGCCAAACGAATCAATTGATTTAGAGCATGAGCATGAATTAATGCGCCTGGCATTCTAGGATCATTTTCCATCCAACGACTAAAAGGTGTATATAAAAAATCTGGCGTTGCTTCTGCACGTAAGCCCATAATGATAACTTTACCTTTAAAAAGTGCAGGATCATAGTTACCATCTAAAATATCACTGACGGTAACACTAGGATATTCCTCTGTGGCTTCGGGATAACTTAACATGAACTGGAATCCATTCATATCTTCATCAGCATAACCGCCAAAATCAGATGGCAAAGGTTCAAAAATCGCTTCGCCTAATTTTACTGCGGAAGGATTGTCTGGTACTCCTTCTGGCATAATTCCAAATTGGTGTAAATAATAACGCGCCAACACTAATCCAAAATATTCATATACATCATATTCGTCTGCGACATATAATAAACCGCGTCGAATGGCATTATTAGCAACATCCACGGGTAAATCATTAAAACCAATTTGGTGTGTACCTTTTAACGCAGGGGGTGGATCAACGCGTGCACCATCTACGTTTTTAAACTTCATAATCGCAATAATGTTTGACTTACTTTTAAAAAAGGCCGTTAATCGCTGATAAGCATCACCTTTATCAATAGGTACAGGCAAATCACGGTAGATATCTAAACCAAAAGCTTTTGGCTTATGTACAAATATCGTTTCCAATAAGGTGGTTAATTTGTCATCAGAGAGTGGCCATCCCCAACGACGTTGATCCTCATCAGTTAACCAAACCATCGTAATTCTCTCTTCAGTTTGTTCCTTAGGCTGGAACCAAAGTGCTGTATCATAGGCAACTAGTTCTAGAGATTGCAACATGCCAGCACCACGTAGCCCTAAAATAATTAAAAAAATTAGATGGCTTAAAATAAAACCAATGAAGAGGGGTGATTGTTTCAAACGAGTGAATAACGTTTTCATTGTAATCAACTTTTATCGCAATAGAGTATTTGGTTTAAAAAACATTTTATACCAATAGCAACTCAAAATCATGATTTCTGAACAGCAAATTGCTTTCCTGCATTTGACAGATGCATACCGGTTGGTATATTATGAATTTGTGGAATCTATCAAACAACCTAACATCACTCGCGCTAAGATACTTGAAGCTGCTTATGCCGAGATTCATCGTCAGGGCTTTCAAGGGGCCAGTATTGCGAGTATTTTATCCAGTACTGGGCTTACTAAAGGTGCGTTATATCATCATTTTCCTACTAAGCAGGCATTGGGATTGGCGGTTGTGGATGAAATTATTCGGAAAGTACTAACGAATTTATTTTTTGAACCGCTACGTACAAGCCAAAAACCAATGGAAGCTTTGTTGGCAATTTTGGAAAATGTACCAAAAATAGCTGGTAAGCTCCTTCCATTAGGTTGTCCTATGAACAATTTGATGCAAGAAATGAGTCCTATTGATCCTCAATTTAGAGAACATCTCAATATACTGCTTAATGAGTGGTTGATTTCAGTAGAACAAGCATTACAACGCGCCCAAACTGCTGGCGACCTTAAATCAGATGTAGACTGTAAGGCAGCCGCGCTGTTTATTGTATCAGCTTGGGAAGGATGTGTAGGAACGGCTAAGAATTTGCAGTCCATTGACGCATTATTAAACTGTGGCCGACAACTGCAAACTTACATTCATAGCTTGATTAGATAACCCATAATTTTTTGTGCTTAAAGCATACCAACTGGTTGGTTTTATAATTTAGGAGAATACTTATGCCATTAATTACAACTATCGAACCATCACAAGCTCAAGGAAAAGTAGCTGATGTTTACCACCAAATTGAAGAGCTTATAGGGAGCGTACCCAATGTCTTTCAGCTTTACAGTGCAAGTCCAGAGCTGATGGAACACCAATGGCAACAAACAAGTTACTTTCTACATCACCCATCTTTAAGCTTTCCCTTGCTAGCTTTGACTCGCATGTTAGTTTCTCAAGATAATAAATGTACTTATTGCATTGACTTCAACGCAGCATTATTGATGGAACGCGCTGATTATACTGTTGATCAGCTTAATGAAATTAAACAAAACCCAGCCGCTGCACCGCTAGATGAAAAAGAGAAAGCAATGTTATTGTTTTCTCTCAAAGTGACTCGGGCGCCTTCATCAGTAGAAACAGCTGATATTGACCATCTGCATCATTTAGGCTGGAAGGATAGCGATATTCTTGATGCTGCTTCTCATGCTGCACGTAATATGGCAGTAGATGCTGTTATCAATGCCTTTAAAGTGGTACAGGATAAATTTGCCTAAAGATATTAAGAATGTTCTCAGAATGTTGACTTTCATAATGTCATCAGCTAGAAAATCTGAGTGCTATGTTGATTTATTCATTATGTTCCCAAATTTTACTTGGGAACACACTGCTTAAGAAACTCTACATTCTAGATATAGCAAAGCTAATTTTGATTAGTAGACCTCTTGCGAAATAAGTTGTTAACAAGCTTAAATAATTAGTTTATTATATATAGCAGCAATAAGGTTAAACCGTAGAGCAAAATGCTTACGA
>JADGDF010000143.1 GCA_016745055.1 Thiotrichaceae bacterium
TCGTTCTCCTAAGTTTACAAAACTTGTTCTTTCTTATATCCTCCTTTTCGCAAAATACCATCTTAAATTCCGTGATACAACTCTATTCTATTACAAATATGCATTTACCAGAGTCTTTAAAGTGGTATGAAGGTGCGTAGCCGCTCATATTGTTCAGAATTAGATGGTTTGTATATTCTGAGTAAGTTCTTAAATACTATTTAGTGCATCAACGAGCCTCACAACGGGTGTGACTTCAATGTCAGATAAAGTGTCTTTTGGAGCATTTGCTTTGGGTACAATGGCATGTTTAAAACCATGTTTGGCTGCTTCGCGTAATCTTTCCAAGCCATTGGGTACTGGGCGAATTTCTCCCGCCAATCCCACTTCTCCAAACACAATCAATTCTTTTGGCAAAGTTATATTGCGCAAACTAGAGAGTACGGCTAACAATACTGCTAAATCAGCCCCCGTTTCACTGATTCTAACTCCACCCACCACATTAATGAAAACATCTTGATCATAGGTCACAATCCCGCCATGACGGTGCAGTACAGCAAGTAACATGGCTAAACGGTTTTGGTCTAAACCAACGGTTACACGGCGTGGATTAGGCATATGTGAAGTATCAACTAACGCTTGTACTTCAACCAACATGGGGCGACTGCCTTCACGAGTGACCATAATGACGCTGCCAGCGACCTCTTCTTCATGTCGAGATAAAAAAATGGCAGAAGGATTGTTGACTTCTTTCAATCCTCGGTCAGTCATAGCAAACACACCAAGTTCATTGACTGCCCCAAACCGGTTTTTAATGGCGCGAATCACCCGAAATCGACTACTACTATCACCTTCAAAGTAAAGTACGGTATCGACCATATGTTCTAACACACGCGGGCCTGCTAAGGCACCTTCTTTAGTCACATGACCGACAAGAAATACTGCAATATTAGATTGTTTAGCAAAACGGACCAGTTGAGCGGCACTTTCTCTGACTTGAGCAACCGATCCTGGTGCTGATTGCAACAATTCAGTGTAAACGGTTTGAATGGAATCAATAACCATGACACTGGGTTTTTCTTGTCTTGCAACGTTTAAAATCTGCTCAACCTGAGTTTCTGTTAATAATTTAACGCGATCAACTTCTAAATTGAGTCGTTGTGCTCTTAACTTTACTTGCTGAGGGGATTCTTCTCCCGTCACATATAAGGGAGGATGGTGTTCATCATCACGCATTGCAGAAAGGGTTTGCAACAGCAAAGTAGATTTACCAATGCCAGGATCGCCGCCGATTAAAACCACGGAACCACCAACTAAACCACCACCTAATACGCGATCTAATTCGCTTAAACCAGTGCTACTACGTGCTTCTTCTGCAGCGGTTACCGCTTCTAATAAGCAAAGATTATTAACCATTGTGCCAGCATACCCTCCAATTCGGGCAGCAGGTTTTTTGATTTCTTCAATAATGGTTTCTTCTAAACAATTCCAAGCTTTACATTCAAGGCATTGTCCAGTCCATTTGGGTGCTGTTGCACCACATTCTCGACAAACGTAAATAGTTTTTTTGCGGGCCATGTTGCTAGTTTAAGTGTGGAGATTCATATTTGCAATTTTGTAATGTGAGAAAGCGATTCTCAATTTTAACATCAGACCTACCCAGTTTTTCTTTTGATGAAATTAGAATCTATACTCAAAATTAATCATGTCAGCAGTATTTTTTGTCGATTTTATTATGCCACGCACTGCGTAGCATAATAAAAAACTGAATTTTGACATGATAAAAGTATAGTTGTGTGGAGTCCAAAACATCAGTTTTGATGCTGGCAAATTTAAAGACTTAGACTCCAATATATAGATAAAGATTTAAGTCGAGAATTAATTGCTAATCAGTGGAGAAGATCTAGACTAAAATTGGTAATTTTTATCTTCAGGAATGTTTAATTCTTTAATTTTGCGTGTAATGGTGTTTCTGCCCCAACCTAATAACTTTGCTGCTTCTTGGCGTCTTCCTTTGGTTTGCTTTAAGGCAGATTTTAGCATCACTGTTTCAAAACGAGGCAAAGCTTCTTCTAATAAAGCTTGAGTGCCAAAAATGAGCTGTTTTTCTGCCCATTGAGACAGTTCTTGTTCCCAGTCCAGTAGCACATCTTTATTCACAGTATGTGGACGTAAATCTTCTGGCAAATCTTCTAAAAAAATTTCTTGGCCTGAAGCCATAACAGTCAACCAACGGCACGTATTCTCTAGTTGACGCACATTACCTGGCCAATTTAGTTGCGTTAAATATTGTGCTGTATCAGAATGCAAAGCTTTTGTTTCCACAGCCAATTCTTTTGCTGTAGTTCTTAAAAAATGCGTCATGAGTTCGGGAATATCTTCTCGCCGATTTTTTAACGCGGGAATATGCACGCGAATAACATTTAAACGGTGATATAAATCTTCTCGAAATGTCCCTTCTTGTACTCGTTTTTCTAAATTTTGATGCGTGGCTGCAATAATTCTCACATCGACACTGATTGGCATATGTCCACCAACCCGAAAAAATGTGCCATCTGCTAACACGCGCAGCAAACGAGTTTGTAGTTCAGCTGGCATATCCCCAATTTCATCTAAAAACAAGGTACCGCTGTTTGCTTGCTCAAATCGTCCTTGGCGTTGACTTAAAGCACCAGTAAAAGCCCCTCTTTCATGACCAAAAAGTTCTGATTCTAATAATTCACGCGGAATAGCTGCGGTATTTAAGGCAATGAAAGGTTGGCTTGCTCGGGGGCTATGACGGTGTAACGCTTGCGCAACTAACTCTTTACCCGTACCAGATTCACCTGTAATGAGTACTGTCATGTGTGAACGAGATAAACGTCCAATA
Source organism: Thiotrichaceae bacterium (assembly GCA_016745055.1). Lineage (GTDB taxonomy): Bacteria > Pseudomonadota > Gammaproteobacteria > Beggiatoales > Beggiatoaceae > JADGDF01. Next base: position 2,849 of record JADGDF010000143.1, read on the forward strand.
GCCCGAAAAACTTCTTGCATGGCAGGTGCAGAACCAATGATTTCACTGTTTTGGATTATTTCCTTTGTTTCGTGACGTTTTTTTCTTTTCGTCTCTTCATTCTGTTGAATCGCACGCCGAACTAAATCAACGGCTTCATCAACATCAAAAGGCTTGGGTAAATATTCAAAAGCACCCCCTTGATAAGCTGAAACAGCGCTGTCTAAATCAGAATATGCAGTCATGATAATGACTGGCACCTGTGGATGAACATGGTGTAACTTTTCTAATAAATTTAATCCATCCATACCTGGCATCCGAATGTCACTGACAATCACATCAGGCGATGCATTTTCTAGTTGGTTTAATACTTCAAGCGCATTTTCAAAACAAATTACCTGCATATTTGCTTGCTGCAAAGCTTTTTCTAATACCCAACGAATGGATTTATCATCATCAATCACCCATATTTCTTCAACTTTTTTCATTACTATCCTCTGGAGCAAGCTTGCTTTCTTTATTATATAATTTGCATTAATATAGTGCACTGTTATATTGAGTTCTGATACTCAAGTATTACTTTTATTTACTTGTCTCTTGAAAGCATTTCAATGTTAAATAGTTCAATAAATTAACCATAAAACCGCAACATCTATGCCTACTTGTTTTTTATAGTGTTAGCAAGTTATTTCAAAGTGATTTTAGTATTTTGAAGAAAAACTAGCCTTTATATTTGAACTAAAATAGTGCATCTATTGAAAATAGAGTCCTAAAATTGGGCGCTATACAAATTTGCGCAGTTTTGTATCGTTGCTAAAAATTATTCAAGTTCAAAACATTGAGTTTTGGATGTGTAAATTCATATGCTAGCAACTTGCATTTCCAAAAATATGGCATAATATTTCACCATGTCATAATCACGGAGTATTTTATGAGTATCAGTTTAGTTAAAGGACAACGCATTTCTTTGCAAAAAGAAGCAGGCAATACTTTGAGCAAAGTTACAATGGGATTAGGTTGGGATGCTAAAAAATCAGGCAGTAGCGGTGGTGGTTTATTTGGAGGATTATTTGGTGGCGGCGGCGGCGGCGGCGGGGGAGGAGGGGATATTGACTTAGATGCTTCTTGCTTACTCTTTGATGAGCAAAAACAACTAGTGGATGCAGTTTGGTTTCAACAATTGAAAAGCAAAGATGGCAGTATCCTCCATACAGGAGATAATGTAACTGGTGAAGGTGAAGGGGATGACGAACAGATCAAAGTGGATTTAACCCGTATTCCTGCGCAAATTAATTCTCTGATATTTACTATCAGTTGCTTTACTGGCCAAACATTTGACCAGGTAGAAAATGCCTTCTGCCGTTTAGTGGATGACAATACACAGCAAGAAATTGTACGTTTTGATTTAAGCTGCCAAGGTCAACACACTGCCCAAATTATGATTAAGGTTTATCGTCACAATGATGAATGGAAAGCACATGCCATTGGTGAGAATGCCAATGGTAAAACTTTTAAAGATTTAGCACCCACAATCACTACTCATTTGTGATGAAGGCATGTCCCAAAGTCATGGGGATTTTAAATGTGACCCCTGACTCATTTTCTGATGGTGGCCAATTCATGACGTTAGATAATGCAATGCAACAAGCGCGTTATATAGCGTCAGAAGGGGCAGATATTATTGATATTGGTGGTGAATCTACACGTCCTCAAGCAAAGTCAATTTCAGTGCAAGAAGAACTTGATCGAGTGATGCCCATTATTGAAAAAATTCGGGCTGAATTGCCTATTAAAATTTCTGTCGATACGAGTAAAGCCATCGTCATGCAAGAGGCGATTGCAATGAAAGTTGATATGGTTAACGATGTCAATGCATTGAAAAATGAGGGGTGTGTAGAAACTATTGCTGCATCAAACACCGTTCAAGTTTGTTTAATGCATATGCAAGGGACGCCTCAAACGATGCAACAAACTCCTTATTATGAAAACGTTGTGGCAGAAGTCACCGCTTTTTTGCAGCAACGCATAGCGGTTTGTCTGCAAGCCAATATTGGTACATCACGCATTATGATTGATCCTGGATTTGGATTTGGTAAAGATTTAAATCACAATTTGCAACTCATGAAGCAATTAGATGTTTTTTCCCAGTTAAATTACCCTATGTTAATCGGTGTTTCACGTAAATCTATGATTGGTGAATTATTAAATAAGCCTATTAACAAACGTTTGTATGGCGGTTTATCCTTAGCGGTTTTAGCCGTAATCAAAGGAGCCAAAATGATTCGTACCCACGATGTAGGTCCCACTGTTGACGCTATTAAAGTTGCCAACGCTGTCATTGCCGTATAATCTAATTTGCATTACTACGTTTAATAGGTCTTCTTGTGCCACACGCTACATGGCACAAGAAAAACTGAATGTTGAAATGCAATAAGTATTCATACATTAAATACTGCGTGTATAACAATGTGAAACCTTCCATAAAGTATTTAAACTACTTTTTCAAATATTGATACTTACTTTCCTACCAAAGCTAATCGTTTTTTAGAAAATTTCAGAAAAATGCGATAACGTGAGATAATGCTAGCTAAATCCTAAAAACTGAAAAGAAGTCCACATATGTACTCAATTAGCACGGCTTACGTAGATACACAGCTTTTTGACTCTGAAACCTTTGCTAGTGCGCTTAAGACAAATAAGTCTCCCTATAAAGTATTTAAGCACACATTAGTAGCAGGCAATTTGGTTTTAAAAGATCGTTCCCAAAGTATGAGTAGCGCGACACAGTCAGTTTATCAACGTGCGTGGTTGATGGATCAAGTCATTTTAGAAGCATGGAAACGTTATACATGGGCTAATTCAGAAAATATTGCCTTGGTGGCTGTGGGTGGATATGGACGCAACGAATTGCATCCAGCCTCAGATGTTGACTTAATGGTATTACTACGTCAAATACCTGATGATGAAACTAAACAGTGCATTGAAGACTTTTTGATGTTTTTATGGGATATTCGGCTTGAAGTTGGACACAGTGTACGCACAATTGAAGAATGTGAAAAAGAAGGTGGCAAAGACATTACCATCGCTACTAATTTAATGGAATCACGTTTATTAATTGGCCCTGATGATTTATACCAGGCAATGCAAAAAGCTGTTTCTCCCAGCAATATTTGGTCGAGCAAAGAATTTTTTACCGCAAAATCAGAAGAACAGGCACGACGCCACCAAAAATATGATGACAGTGCTTACAATTTAGAACCAAATATCAAGGAGGGGCCAGGCGGGTTACGCGATATTCAAACTATTGGTTGGGTCGCTAAACGGCATTTTGGAGCCACAACATTATATGATCTAGTTAAACATAATTTTCTCACAGAGCAAGAATTTACTCTACTTCATCAAGCACAAGAATTCTTATGGCAAATTCGTTGTTTACTGCATACAGGTGCAGGTCGACGTGAAGATCGTTTACTCTTTGATTATCAGCGTTCTTTGGCCACAGTTTTTGGTTATGAAGATGATGGTGTACGTTTAGGCGTCGAAAAATTCATGAAGCAATATTATCGCACCGTTCGCACGGTAAGAAGCTTAAACGAAATGTTGCTGCAATTATTTGAAGAAATGATTATTTATGGTAATGTCACAGTTAGAACACATAAAATAAATAATCGTTTTCAAGTACGAAATGACTTTCTTGAAGTGACGCATAACCAAGTTTTCATGCGCTATCCATTTGCGCTGTTAGAAGTTTTTCTCATCATGCAGCAAAATCCTAGCATCAAGGGTATTCGTGCAAGAACAATTCGTCTGATTCAACAGTCTATGCATTTGATTGACAAAGCATTTCGGAAAGATTTAAAAAATAGAAGCTTGTTTTTAGAAATTTTTCGCCATCCTCAAGGCTTAACTCATGCTTTGCGACGTATGAATAGTTATGGTGTTTTAGGCGCGTATATTCCTCAATTTGGCAAAATTGTTGGCCAAATGCAATACGATTTATTTCATGTTTATACCGTTGATCAACACACACTATTTGTTATCCGCAATTTGCGGCGTTTAACGACGCATCCAGATGAATTAGCTTTATGCAGTGACGTTAAAAAGCAATTACCTAAATTAGAAATTATCTATTTAGCAGGGTTATTTCATGATATTGCCAAAGGAAGAGGGGGAGATCACTCTGTTTTAGGGGAAAAAGATGCACTTAATTTTTGCTTAAACCATGATTTAAGCGACTATGATAGCCGTTTAGTCGCATGGTTAGTAAGACATCACTTAGTTATGTCAACTACAGCACAACGTAAGGATATTTCAGATCCCGATGTCATTCGTGCTTTTGCGCAATTAGTTCAAGATACTGAGAAATTAAATTATTTATATTTGTTAACAGTCTCCGATATTCGAGCAACCAGTCCAACTTTATGGAATAGTTGGAAAGATTCTCTATTGGCAAATCTTTATCGCAGAACCCATGATGCCCTACGTTTTGGTGCCAAAGAAGGCGTTGATAGACGTAGCCGTATTGAGAAAATTCAAGGAAAAGCTTATAGCGTTTTATTGCTGAATGGGGAAAATAATGATGAAGATAGCATTACCCATTTATGGGAAGACCTAGGTGAAGATTACTTTTTGTATTCCACGCCTGAAGATGTAGCTAAAGAAACTCAAGCAATTTTGAGCTATGATAATTGGGATGTGCCACTTATTTTAGAACGCTATGACCAACAGGGAAGTACGGAATTTTTAATTTATTCACCTGACAGTAGCTATCTATTTGCCCACACAATTTATTGTTTAGAACAGCAGGATTTAAATATCGTGGATGCTTATGTCATTCCAACTTGGGGGGAATATACTATTTCCGCGTATAAAGTATTGGAAAGTAACGGACGCAAAATTAGTTCTAAGGAACGTGTTGAACAAATTTTACATGAACTGCGTCAAAACTTATCCCAAGAAGCAACTTCTTTCTGCCCCATCAATCGACGTTTATCTAGACAGTTAAAACATTTTCCTATTCCTACTGTCATTAATTTCACGCAAGATTATATTAATAATCATACAGTCATTGCTGTGACGACAACAGATAGACCAGGTGTACTTTCGAGTATTGCGCAAGCACTCATGACGTGTCAGGTAAGAATTAAGCGCGCAAAAATAGCTACCTTTGGTTCCAAAGTAGAAGACTTCTTTTTTATCACGGACAGCCATGGGCAAGCTTTATTTTCGACTGAACAAATGGAAGAGTTACGTAAAGAGTTATTTAATTTACTTGATTCTGATAAACAGTAAAATAGGTGTGATATATAATATTGCTCTTAAGTTAAGTTTTAGACTCCTGTAATTGTTCCTTAACTTAGGAGCATCTTGTTAAAAGGCTTTAACTTTATCATTAGCTAGAACGATATGTTTGCTCTTTTGGGTCAGAAAGAACAAACCCGCCTCTTTAGTTTTTTGAATCAGTTTATCGTTACTGGCCATGCTTGCGATAACGCCATAGAGTTTCAGCTTTTTATAATGGGGAAACAATGTCCTGAAATTGGGTAATTTTCTTTTAAGCATATCATTAACTAATTTGGGATGGGCTTTTTGTTTAACTTCAACAACTGCAACACTATTTTCATTAAGCAATACAATATCAAATTCATCTTCTAGCTTATTTTTATAACCACCTTGATTGCGGTAAACAATATCAAAGTGCATATCTCCCAACCAGGTATCATCAACCAAGCTGCGATAGAAAAATTCTTCAGCCACATCTCCCTGATTGTTTGACATATTGCCGACCAAGTCTGCGATTTTACTTACTTTGGCGTCAGTTTTAGCCAGTTGGACATCAGTCTTGGCCAACTGAACATCAGTTTTCTGCTGGGCAATAGCCAGACTTGCAACTAATGCTTTTAATTCTTCATCAGTCATTTAATTGCTCCTTATCTATAGCTAGATTATAACACTTTTATTTTTTCCCAAAATCCATTAATCCACTAAACTCTCTTCAACTTTGATATACAACCTCACGTTACGCACCATAAAGAAGTTTATGCTAAATTATCCAAGTGAAACACGAAAATTTAGTTTGCACTCCTGCATTATTTTCCCTTGCTTTAGGCCATGTTAAAATAAGTTAACCTTGTTAATCAGAGTACATGATGAATAGTCAACCTGTCATTGCGTTTTTAACCGCCTTGCCATTGGAGTTTGACACTGTTGTTGTGCATTTAGAGGAGCGACATTCTGAAACGGCGGAAGGCAGAAAATATACTGTTGGTGAAAAGAATGGCTGGAAAATTGTGGTACGTCAGCAGCAAGCGCAGGGAAATTATCAAGCTGCGATAGAAGCTAATTGGTTAATTCATGATTATCAACCAAGTTATACATTTTTTGTGGGTGTGGCTGGTGGAATTAAAGATATTGCCTTGGGTGATGTGGTAGCGGCTGATTTAGTCAGAGGATATGAAAGTGTCAAAGTTAAGGATGAAAAGGTGTATCCGCGTTTGCATGTGGAACATGCCGCAAATATTTTGAAAGAATTAGCGTTTGAGTTGGCAAAAGGCAAGATAAACCCCAACATTTGGGTTAAACCAATTGCATCGGGAGAAAAGCTAGCTTCGGATCAGACTTTCTTGGATGAACTGAAACGGCAATGCAGTGATGCGGTCGCGGTGGAAATGGAAGCGATTGGATTTTTAGGGTCGATTCGAGCGCATGAGGCTAAGGGCATTGTCATTCGTGGGATTTCGGATTTGGTGGTGGGGAAAAATGAACAGGATGATGGTTATTGGCAACCCCAAGCAGCTAAAAATGCGGCGGCTTTTGCGTTTGAGATGGTGGCTGAGTTGGAATTGTCTGACATTATTTCTGACTTGCCCAAAAATTTAAGTAATTTACCCGCGCGTAATATGTATTTTACCGGTCGGGAAAAGATTTTAGCACAATTACCAGCCTTGTTAGCCCAAAAGCGTGTGGTGGCGTTGTATGGTTTGAGTGGTGTGGGCAAAACACAAACGGCTTTGCAGTATGCGTATGTGCATTATCAAGATTATTCGCGGGTGTTGTGGGTGACGGCAGAAACGGAAAGGGATTTTAAGCATAGTTTGGTGGCGTTGGCATCGTTTTTAGAAGTTTCAACGGAGGATAAATCAGAGGCAGAGGTAATTGCGCAGGTAAAGCAGTGGTTGCAAGCGCATACGGGCTGGTTGTTGTTGATTGATAATGTGGAACATTTGACCAAGGCACCTGTTAAGCCAGGGAAGAAAACGGTTTGGACTTGGTTGAAAATTGGGTGGTGTAAGCTTTTGCCGTGGTTTTGTCATCAACCCAAAAATGAGTTGTTGGTTATTCGAGATTTTTTGGGGGAAGTTCGGGAAAAAGGCTCTATTTTGTTGACCACGCTGTTGCCTTCTACACGTCCGGTGGCAGAACCAGTGGAACTTGGAAAAATGGCAGTGAAGGAAGGTATTAACATGTTGTTTCAGTATACCTTGGGGTTAGAAACGGGGGGTGAGCAGCATGAGGATTATGAAGCGGCGAAGAAGTTGGTGTATGCCATGGATGGTTTGCCGTTGGCATTGGAGCAGGCGGCGGTTTATATTCATGCCACCCATAGTGATTTTGAGGAGTATTTGCGGCTTTATAAAGAGAATGAGCGTCAGTTTTTAGAAGAATGGGAAAGTCCATTGCACAATCAGCTTCATTCCAGGTCGTTAGCAATTACCTTGCGAATTTTGTTTAAAAAGATTGGGAAGCATCATTCCAAGTCAGCCTTAGATTTACTGTTTTTTTGTGCTTTTTTGCCCGCGGATGGTATTCCTGAGAATGTGTTGTTGCAGTTGTTTGATTTGGATGATTATTCACAATTGAGTGAGTTGCTCAAACCTGCGTTGAATTATTCTTTGCTCAAGCGGGATGTAAAAAATAAGCAGTTGCGTATGCATCGTTTGGTGCAAACGGTGTTGAAATTAGATTTAGCCACATCAGAGCAACGTCGACATATGTCTCGTATAGTGACGGCTGTAGCGGATATTTTTCCTGCTCCTGATGAAATTGAAAACTGGCCAGTTATTAAAGCACTGAGACCTTTGGTATAGCATTGTATTGAGGGAATTGAGCAGTATCAGGTAAGAACGGAAGCTGCTGGTTTTTTGTTGAGCGAGATGGGTTATTTTTTAGAGAAAATGGGTGAATACGCGCAAAGCTTACTTTTGTGTGAAGAATCTTTAAGAATTAGTGGGCAAGTTTTGGGCAAGCAACATCCTGATTATGCCCATGGCCTCAACAATCTTGCTAGAATAGAGTTGTATCACGGAATTTAAGATGGTATTTTGCGAAAAGGAGGATATAAGAAAGAACAAGTTTTGTAAACTTAGGAGAACGAGTATGAAAA
>JADGDF010000281.1 GCA_016745055.1 Thiotrichaceae bacterium
TGTTACTCTAAATATTAACCAGTTTGAATCCAATCAGACAAGGAATTTCTTAAATTGATGCCTATGGGATGACGCTATGGCTTATCCACCAAAACGGTGTCAATAATGATGAGTTGTGGTGTGTTTCGAGATGGCGGATGACGCTATCGCTTATCCGCCTTACGAGTTAGGATTTTTGCAACGCAAAAACCGTAACTCGACAATCGGGAGGATGGCACGTTTCGTCGGGTTACGCTGTCGCTAACCCGGCCTACCTGGCTGTGCGCACCCTCTCCTCTGGCTATCGAACAAGTACTTCATAGGGGTTTATTTTAATCTCTATTCCTCCCCAGCTTATGTTACAAGCCCCGAAAGCGCTTCTAACCTTACCAGAATGCACTCCACTTTGATAACTACCACGACAAATATAGAGCTGATTTCCATTACTTTCATGTCCTGCAACAACAGCTGATGATGGTACTTGACCACTGCTGGCTGCTTGCCAAGTAATAGAGGTATCTATGTATGTTTCGTACTGATTAACGGGAATTTCGCGTCCTCCCCAACCAATGTTGCAGGCTCTGAACGCACTTCGGACTTTTCCTGGATGTAACCCACCGTTGTAATTGGCTCGACACACATATAGTTTTTCCCCATTGGCTTCATGTCCACTCACCAAGCTACCTGATGGCACATTGCCATTGCTGGCCGAAACCCATCTAGCATTAGATGTGGTCGGGGGAGGTATAGGCGAAGAAGTTCTATCAGGCTTTACATATTTGTTGTGCTCAACAATACTCTTGATTAATCCTGGAGTGCGATCAGGATAATCCATAATTATTATGGATCGAACAGATTGATTTGCCTGGCCTATGAAAGTTTTAACCTCTCGGTTGACCCAATCGGCATTGCCCTTGATTGAAAAAGGATCTGCTTCCGTTCCAACAGCACTGGTGAAATTGACCCACAGTTGTCGAGGGGGACTCTTATTCTTATCTACTGCACTCACTAAAAGACCTTTTACCGCCCTATATTTTTTAGGGTAATCGTACCCTACATGCGGACCACATGTCCTTTGACTACCGAAAGGTCCTAAAGGAATTTCTGTGCATTCATAAGATAACTTATAATCATCCTGAATAGCCATCTTTTCATTCCAATTTATACCAATCGTTCTATTTTCGTCCCGATTAAAAAGCACGATTTTTCCACGCACATCTTTTAATTGAGTCGAGGCATCAATTGGTTTCTGATGAAACTTACTGTCACTTGAATACACATACTCCTTTTCAAACCGTCCACTATTGAAAGTGGTGTTTTTTAAGATGGGATGCTGCTCATGTTTAATTGACATAAAAATGGTTTCATTTGGATAGCTAGTTAGGAAATTGTTAATGTCATACATAACTCTATCTTTAAAGCATCCAAAAGTAGCTGGTCCATGACGCACTTGAAAATAGCAAACAGGACGTGGATTTCCATCATCGGAGAGGCGAATATCCAAAAAGCGAATACCATTTTGCAGTTGCTCCATAATATTCCAATTCTGGGTTTGAGCCACTTCCTTTATTAGGTTTGTACCTCCATAAAAGGTACCTGAATCATGTGTTCCCGGAATGCCTATCTGACCGAGTTTTATATTCCCATCAAGATGGCTCATCCAATCTGTCAGGTTATAAGCTTGGGCTTGTGTGTGTGCTAGCACAAAAACCGCAAAATACAGCAATAGTTTTTTTTTCACATTTAACTCCATGCGTTAGTTTTAGCATTAGCCACCTAAATAGGTGGCGGAAAAAATGAAAGGAAAAAACGTTAGCTTTTTCCATCCATATACTGACCGAGTTCTTCACCCAGTTGCTTTAAGTACACTACCTCTCCAACAATGGGGAAATCGAATTGCCTTTACTGAGGCCAATATCAACGTGATGTAACACACCACCAACATCGTCCAGTCGATCCAACATCCGATTGAATAAGGTCAACGTGGTCTCACAAGGAATCAACGTTTTGAGTTGTCGTTTTAAAATCGCATGATCGATCGTCGCATAATAGGAATTCACATCTCTTCGGCAAACAAAGCGATAGTCCTTCACACATTGATTGACTGCCCTCACACACCCCTTGGCACCACCTCGACCTGCGAGGTGATAACAATGCTGACTCAATTGGGGACACAAATAATCAGTTAACACCAAGGCGATGGCTTTAATCACCAATGCATCCTGCGCCAACCACACTAAACAGTTATCGTACTGTTGACAGGGACTAGACCAATCCTTCGCGGTAGCCGAGGAAGTCAAAGCCTGTGGTTTTGATTAAATTAATGTAGGTCTCATACGAATGCTTTGCCATTTTTATAACGTTCAACACCCGATTCATTACCTACACCATAGTCCGTAACTGGTTACGAGTTGTACTACTTGAATGTTTAATCCCAGTTTGGTGTGGAAAACAAAAGTTTGACCACACGGGGTTTACATTCGTGTGTACTCTTGTCCAACGTTACGTTAGGAGTATATTAGCTAAAGTAAACAATGGATGTAGTATCAGTTTGGTATCACTTACTTGATAGGATCAATTTGGAGGTTTTTTGTCACAACCTAC
>JADGDF010000144.1 GCA_016745055.1 Thiotrichaceae bacterium
TGATTAAACTGCCAGGTTAATTTTAAAATAACAATTGACTTTTTTAAACCATAAAGAGAAAATTATCCTATGAGTTTCAAAAATAGACTCAAAACAAAGCCAGGTAGGTCGGGTTAGGCTTTTTGCAACGCAAAAACCGTAACCCGACAAAAATTAGTACATTCCATCGGGTTACGCTTCGCTAACCCGACCTACTTGGCTAGTAAGAGCATATTTAGTCGCTGGACGACCGCCTTGAGGTTTTGAACAAAATTGTTCAAAACTCACAAAGTTTTGATCTTCCTCAAATTCATATTCTTCAATACGTCTACCCATCCAGATATGAAAGGGTGTTTTAACCTCCAAGTAGGCATGTAACTCATGGGCATCCACGCTTTGTGTTAGTTCACCATTAATTTGAGAGTTATATAAAATGGACATAATGTCCTCCATTTGGTTTGTAACAAACGTTCCAGTAGAATAACTAGAACTAGATATAGTTTAGAATAAATATTACAATTTTACAAACTGGAACTGGAACGAATGTTACAATTAATATGTAAGCGTCTACAAAACGAAAGGGTAAAATTAAAAATGACTCAAGAAGAACTTGCTAATAAGGTGGGAATAACTTCAAAGTCCCAAAGTAACTATGAGTTAGGAAAGCGTTATCCTGACGCAAAGTACTTAGCCGGCGCCGCCCAATCAGGTGTGGATATAAACTACGTGGTGACAGGCAGCCATTGCCTGCCCGAAGAGAAAATGCAAACGGTAGTGGAGCTGGAGGAAAAACTAAAAGAAGTTATGGCATTGCTGGAAGTATTGAAGGGAAACCAGTAGTCAGCCATTTAAATATGGGCAGCCAGGTAGGTCGGGTTACGGTGCAAAAAGACGTACCTAACCCAACCGATTTGACGGTTGAACCTTATTTAAAGCGGGTTTTCACTCCCACCCATGTAGTTGAAACCAACCTGCTCGGTTCATCACATCGCGGGAATAATCCCGTCCTGTTGTTTTGGCATCAACGTCTAACCCTTGATTAATTGCGCCTAAGGTCGCTGTGGCACCTGCATTATAGGCTGCAATAGTGGCTCTTAACAGCTGTTCACCTCGTAAATTGGTGCGTTTCTGAAAAAATTTTCGCGCTTTATCTAACACCTCACACGCATAAAGCACATTTTCTTTTGGAGATTGCCATTGCCCTATTCTGGCAAATTCATGCCAGTCATAGTCAATTTGCATAATACCACGCCCATAACCAGGCCCATCGGGAGGAATATCAGTGAATCTCTGGCCTCTCGGTTTTCGTTGGGCAAAATCTCCTCGGCCTGCTGGCCCAGGTGGTGTTAATCCTAGTCCCCAATGAGATTCTCTTGAACCAATACCGCAAATCACAGCAGATTGAAAATGATAACGATGCGCTGCACTTTCAATAATGTCGTAATACCTTTGTGCTTCTCTTAGTTGAGAAAGCATAGTGGAATTATCTTCTGCATAAGTCGTCCCTATGTAGTCGACAGGTCTTCCCCATTTGTCCTCTACTTTGGGAGGAGGCTCTGTGGGTAAAGGTGTAACTGGGGTTTGTGGTTCTTTTGTGACAGGGGGTTTTCTAGAAAAAATGTTTCTAATAAAATTGAAAAAAAAGGCACCAGGTTTATCCATTATATGCTCGCTTTTAAATTATTTGTCATTCAAATAAGGGGTATCAAGTGCTATGCAAAAGTCATTCTACTTTAGTTATTTTCTAAAATATAACATATGCTTCTTATGGTTAGTTTATTATTCTATAGGCACAATAAAGAAACAGCAATACTATCCCATCTATTTGTAGTAATGTACGTGCAATATGTACTCTGCAATGCTTCATAAAAGAAATGAATATCTTCAGTTTCGTTAAATATACCACCCTTCGATCTTCCAAGTATATAGTAATTCAATCTTTCAATTAAGAAAGGGATTAGTATGAACAATTTCTTAGAAGTGGGTAAGTTTTTTGAGCGTTGTGAAAATTCTGCTGCAATAATATCCCAAGATAAATTCATACTCCCAGTCTAATTTGCCGAGGTAGTAGAGCATGATAAGTGAATGGGAGAAAATTACTTTGAATGAGTAATTTTATTTATTTTTGCATCGCATTGCTGTTGCAATTGGGTGACGAAGGGATCAGAGGAAATTTCAGCTTCAATGGCCTGTTGCTCACTTTGTTGAACTCTTTGTTGTTGTTGAGCAAAAGTTTCTGTTTGAGGTTCTTCAACACTGATTTCTAGTTTTAGTTCTTTATTATAGTGTTGCTGTACTAATTGTTCTAATTCTTTTTCTTTACGTTTATGTGTTGAGTAACCGGGTGCAATTGCCAAATGTAAAGTATTTGCCTGACGCTTTTTATATTCACAATGTATCGCAAGCTGTTGAATAAGACCAGTACCGCTTAAAGGCAATATATTTAATATTTGCGTCCATTCATTGTTTGTCGAATGATTGGTCGATACATTTACTGGTGGTGATGGCGATAAGGTTGGAGAAATTCTTGAGGGTGGTGGTTGTGAATGTTGTGCTGAAACACTTGTTTGTGGGGCTACTGAAACTGCATGAACGGGTGGGACAGTTGTCACATTAGCAGACTGAGAAGTTGCTGGCTGAAAAGCTAACATGCGCAGCAAAACCATTTCAAATCCACCACGTAAATCGGGCGATAACGGTAAATCCCGTCGTCCAATCAAGCCAATTTGGTAAAATAATTGGACATCTTCTTTAGACAATTGTTGAGCCAGTTTTAAGATAGTTTCCACATCACCACGGTTTTTATCAATGGCTTCGGGCACAAACTGGGCAATGGCAATTTGCTGTAATATTGCCAATAAATCGTTTAATACTTGAACGAAATCTGGATTTTGTTCTGCCAACTGAGCAACTTGCTGTAAAACTTGGCTTGCATCGGCGGTAGCTAAGGCTTGCATTAAATTCAGTATTACATTTTGATCTAATGTCCCCAACATGCTGTTAACATCTTCTGCGATTACTTTACCCGCACTAAAAGCAATTGCTTGATCCAATAAACTCAAAGCATCCCGTAAACTACCGTCTGCTGCCTGGGAAAGTAAATGTAATCCCATATCTTCATAAGCAATTTCTTCTGCTTGCAAGATTTTTGCGAGATGTAGGTAAATTTGCTCTTGAGGTAAACGTTTTAAATTGAATTGTAAACAACGGGATAAAATTGTTGGGGGTAATTTTTGAGGATCAGTGGTTGCAAGTAAGAATTTAACGTGGGATGGTGGTTCTTCCAAGGTTTTTAATAGCGCATTAAAACTATTTGTAGATAGCATATGCACTTCGTCAATTAAATAAACCTTATACCGGCCTCTTGTCGGCGCATACTGAACGTTTTCAAGTAGTTCACGCGTATCTTCAACTTTGGTGCGAGAAGCCGCATCGACTTCGATTAAATCAATAAATCGTCCTGCATTAACCTCTAAACAAGCATGACATTCACCACAAGGATAGGCTGTCACCCCTTTAGTTTCACAATTTAATGATTTGGCAAGAATGCGGGCAATCGTTGTTTTACCCACACCACGAGTACCTGTAAATAAATAGGCGTGATGTAAACGATTATGCTCCAGGGCATTTGTTAAAGCACGTACGACATGCGCTTGACCAACCATTTCAGGAAAGCTTTGAGGGCGCCATTTACGGGCTAGAACCTGATAAGACATGCGTATTCGTTGAAAGTTGGAAAAAGATAGGTGACGACGATGCCAGCCACACCTCACACTTGCGTCTGTCATTGCCGCTGCTTCCTTCCGGATCTGACGGGGTTCACAACATAGCAATGTAAGGGGACCAACATGTCGCCATAAATTGGCGGAGAGAGAGGGATTCGAACCCTCGGTACGGGATTAGCGTACACACACTTTCCAGGCGTGCTCCTTAAGCCACTCGGACACCTCTCCAACTGAACTTTTTATTTTAACAAGACTTTAACGATTCGTCTATATAATATTTTAGTTAACAGAACTAATCTACAATTTGAGACGGTAGAATACAAATTTTTGTGATATTTTATCTAAAATAAGAAGCCTTGTATGACTTTTTCTCACAAAAACCTTTTAGGTCTTAAAGACTTGCCAGGTTTATCACTACTCATACATGGTTACCTTTCGTAGTCAGTGACATACTGATTGGTGCTTATAAAACCGTATTTGACAGCACAAAAAAAATAGACGATAGTGAAGAAAGCTTCACTTAAAATTTAGCAAACTCAAGGCAACTAAATATGTTTAGGTCGTTATACATACTTATGATTTTTTCGTTATTTACAATTGTTCAAGCCAATGAACAACGTCCTGGTAAGCTTGTTGATGGTATCAACCCAGGTTCATTAACGATTTTACAAGTTGATGGCAAAAAAACAGAGAAAAAGCTGGAAATGCCATTACAGCACACTGATGTGCAAATTGAAGTCTCAGGTTTTGTGGCACGCGCGACAGTCACGCAACAATATACTAATCCTTTTGAGAAACCCATTGAAGCAGTCTATACTTTTCCTCTGCCCAACGATGCGGCTGTTGATGATATGCAGATGATAGTAGGTGATCGCGTAATAAAAGGCATCATCAAAAAGCGGGAAGAAGCTCGGAAGATTTATGATACAGCTAAGCAAGCAGGTAAACGAACTTCTCTCTTAGAACAAGAACGACCTAATATTTTTACGCAATCCGTCGCGAATATTATGCCAAGCGATGACATTAAAATAACCATTCGCTACGTGAATATACTGAAATACAGCGAAGGTAATTATGAATTAGTTTTTCCAATGGTTGTTGGACCACGTTATATTCCTGGCAATGTAGCAGTAGGTAAAGCAGGTAGAGGCACTGTGCCAGATACGGATATTGTGCCTGATGCATCTCGAATTACGCCCCCAGTGTTAAAACCTGGTGAACGTACCGGACATGACATCAGTTTATCAGTAAAATTGGATGCGGGCGTGCCTATTCAAAAAGTACATTCTGCTTCCCATGTCATTGATACCAAAAATATCTCCAAACGAGCGAGCACTATTGAATTACATCCGGCAGATACCATTCCCAATAAAGATTTTATTCTTCGCTATGCCGTTGCTGGGCAAGCACCAGAAATGGCAATCATTCCTCATTACGATCAACGTGGTGGCTTCTTTACCTTAATTGTTCAACCGCAGCGGTCAATGACAGACAGTCAAATAGTCCCTAGAGAACTAATTTTCATTGTGGATACATCAGGCTCCATGCATGGTTTTCCTTTAGATAAATCTAAAGAAGCTATGCGCCGTTTGATAAAAGGTATGCGGCCCACAGATACTTTTAATGTGGTACGATTTGCTGGCGATACGGGTACATTATGGTCACGTCCACAATCTTATACGCTAGAAAATGCTGAAACAGCAATTGCCTACGTTGATAATATGCAAGGTGGCGGAGGCACACAGATGCGTAAAGGTATTATCGAAGCACTTTCTCAACCAGCTGAGAAAGGTTATTTACGTATTGCCTTTTTATTGACCGATGGTTATGTTGGGGACGAAGATCGCATTTTCCAATCAATAGAAAAAGAAGCCCGTGGTGCAAGAATCTTTACGTTAGGCGTTGGTTCTTCAGTAAACCGCTATTTACTTGATCGCGCTGCTGTTGTGGGCCGAGGAGAAGCCTTTTATGTGCGCCAAGATGAATCTAGTCAAACAGTCATTGATAACTTTTTTAACCGCGTTGATAAACCTGCTTTGGCACATATTACGATTGACTGGGGAAATTTAAACGTTGAGCAGTTATATCCTTCTAAAGTGCCAGACTTGTGGGCAGGTCAACCTATTCGCATTCATGGTCGCTACCAACATGGGGGAAAATCTGAAGTGGTAGTACGTGGACAATTGGGTACACGGTCTTATGAACAAAGACTCAATGTCAATTTACCCACTCAAGCGCCAGAACATGAAGCAATGGCATCAGTTTGGGCGCGAGAAAAAGTTAAAATACTAATGTTACAAATGGCACGTTTTGGGCAAAAGCCAGATTTAGTTGAAAAAATTACGCAAGTAGGTTTGATGTTTAATTTAATGACACAGTGGACAAGTTTTGTTGCAGTTGAAGAAAAAGTTGTCAATCAAAGTGGTCAAGTAAAAACAGTTATTCAACCTGTTGAATTGCCAGAAGGTGTTAGTTATGAAGGTGTTTTTGGAGACTCAGAAGTACGCTTTGATACAACTGCCAATACAAGCATGACTTCGCCTGCCCTCCTGCAAATTATGCCTTCGGCACCTCCACGTTATAGAAAATCACGTTCTCCTACAAATGCCTTCATGGCTCCTCAAGAATCTTTAGAAGAAGCTGAAGATGAAGTGGACAGTGATTTAAGCGACGTAGAAGAACCGATTAAGGAAGAAAAGACAAATGTTATTAGTAAGGTTGTCAGCAATGACTATGTTGTTTTCTTCACGCAAAACCAAATGACTTTGACAAAAGAAGCTGAAGCTTTGTTAGATAAAATTGCTGCTAATATTTGTCAAAACCTGACCAGTATCAAGCATATTTTCATTGTTGGACATGCTGACAATACTGAAAGTAATACGATTGCACTTTCAATGGGACGAGCCAAAGTTGTTGGTAAGTACTTACAGAAAAAATGTTCAATACCTGCGGCAATTTTAGTCATTAAAGCAAAAGGTAGCAGTGCACCTGATGCCCAGCTTAAAAGCCAACGAGTGGTCATAAAAGTAAAAGGGTAGGTCAAATATTGAGAGTTGCTATTACTAATAATAGCAACTCAAGTGAATCTGACTTGCCTTAGATGTGGACCAAAGAAATTGTTGGTACCTAGAGTGGCTGTGATTGTGATGTTGTCTCAAAATTATGAGACATTCTTCCTCTTGTTTATTCAAAAATCTCTTTCTTTCAAACAAATATTTAAATTATATATTACCTCTGAAAAACGATTTATAGTTTTGATAATGCATTATTAAGCTCAGTATACTTTAATTTACATGTTTACTCTTTACATGATAACAATTATCATTTAGAATTAAGCTTCCTTGGTTTTAGTGATAATGGAGATTTAACGAGTGAATGAAGTAGATACCCAAAAAGCCATTGATATTTTAAATATCATCATGGAAGTAGAATTAGCTGGTGTTGTACGTTACACACACTACTCATTGATGGTCTACGGCTATAATAGGATACCCATTGTTGATTGGATGAAAAGCAATGCACAAGAAGGTCTAATTCACGCGCATAAAGCGGGTGAATTGGTGACACTTTTAGGTGGTCATCCATCACTAAAAATTGGCCCTTTACTTGAGACAGAAAAGCATGACATTGGAGACATTCTTCAAGAAAGTTTGGAACATGAAAAAACAGCACTAGCAGCCTATTATGATCTGCTGAAAATTGCAGAAGGTCGGAATTCTGTGCTTTTGGAAGAGTATGCTAGACAGTTGATTGTTGAGGAGGAATTACATCTTGATGAAGTTAACAAAATGATGAGACATCCTGGTGATGTGGAGGCTTTTAAGCCCTAATGGCCTGACTCATCTAAAAAATGATTTTTGTCACTGAGTTGTTAGGCTAAGCTTACAGTCCTATCTATACTTTAGGAACAGGTTAAGCCTGTTCCTGAGATATAGCCTCATACTTGATGAAACTGTTATTTTTTGAATTTAGCCATAATAGTTGATTTCATTGCAATATTCCTTAAGTTTTCGATATGATAAGCATATCCACTATCTGTTTATCTATATTCAAATAAGGCAAATACTTATGAGAACTTCTCGATACTTACTTTCAACTTTAAAAGAAACACCTGCTGACGCAGAAATTATCAGTCACCAGCTCATGTTACGAGCAGGCATGATACGTCGGCTTGCCTCTGGTTTATATACTTGGCTACCTTTAGGACTACGGGTTCTTCGCAAAGTTGAAAAAATCGTTCGAGAAGAAATGGATGCCTCTGGAGCGCAAGAAGTATTGATGCCAGCAGTACAGCCTGCTGAATTATGGCAAGAATCTCAACGTTGGGAACAGTATGGGCCTGAATTACTGCGTCTCACAGATCGTCATGAAAGAAGCTTTTGTTTTGGCCCCACCCATGAAGAAATTATTACTGATTTAATTCGTCGTGAAGTACGTAGTTATAAGCAATTACCTGCTAATTTTTACCAAATTCAAACCAAGTTTCGTGATGAAATTCGACCACGTTTTGGGATAATGCGAGCGCGTGAATTTCTGATGAAAGATGCTTATTCTTTCCATTTGGAACAAAATTCTTTGCAGGAAACTTATGATGTGATGTATCAAACCTATTGTCGTATTTTTGATCGTTTGGGATTGAAGTATCGCGCAGTATTAGCTGATACTGGCAATATTGGTGGTTCTGCATCTCATGAGTTTCACGTGTTGGCAGACTCTGGTGAAGATGGTATTGCTTATTGTAGTAGCAGTGATTATGCGGCTAACATTGAATTGGCTCCAACTTTACCTGCAAAGGATGAACGGCCTGCACCAACTTCTACCAGTTTAGCGATGGTGAGTACACCTGATCAAAAAACGATTGATGATGTCTGTCAATTTTTGAGTGTAACCCCTGAGCAATGTATTAAAACACTCTTGGTGAAAGGTGCCAACGAAGGTCTGGTTGCACTGATATTACGTGGTGATCACACCTTAAACATTGTCAAAGCAGCAAAACAACCTGAAGTGGCAGCACCTTTGACCTTTGCTAACGCAGAAGAAGTTACACAAACCATAAATTGTGGTGTTGGTTCTATTGGGCCGGTTGGCTTGAACATTCCCATCATTGTCGACTACGATGCCGCCTATTTAGCAGACTTTGTCTGTGGCGCAAATCAAGATGGGCAACATTTGGTCGGTGTTAATTGGGAACGGGATTTACCTGAATCCAAAACAGCAGATTTACGTAATGTGGAAGCCGGTGATCCTAGTCCTGATGGCAAAGGTAAATTGTCTATTGCGCGTGGTATTGAAGTGGGCCACATTTTCCAATTAGGAGAAAAATATAGCCAAGCCATGCAGGCCACAGTGTTGGATGATGCAGGTAATTCAACGGTATTAACTATGGGCTGTTATGGCATTGGTGTATCGCGAGTTGTAGCAGCCGCCATTGAACAAAACCATGATAAAAATGGAATTATTTGGCCTCAAGCAATTGCACCTTTCAGTGTTGCACTACTTCCCATGAATATGCATAAATCCCAACGTGTTGTGGACGCTGTGGAAAAATTATATGCTGACTTGCAAGCTGCTGGTATTGATGTTTTATTCGATGACCGTAAAGAACGCCCAGGTATCATGTTTGCTGATATGGAATTAATTGGTATCCCACATCGGTTAGTGCTTGGAGAACGTAGTTTGGACAAAGGTGAAGTTGAATATAAAGGCCGTCGAGATGAAAAATCTCAGCAAATCCCCTTAGAAGAAGCAATTAGTTTTATTAAAGCAAAATTATAGTCACGGCCATTCAAAATTCGGTTTTTATTTTACTGAAAATCGTTGTCAATAAACGAATCTCCAATTTTCAGTAACTGAGAAATGACATGCCGTGACTATAAATACCTAGGAAATATTATGCAACGACGTTTCATTTTTCTATTGATTTTAACTTCCCTACTTAATTTATCTGCCCGGGCAGATGAAAAAAATGCACTTTTATTTCAAGGGGTTACCTTAAGCGGTCTCATCGAACTTGAGGCTGCGCACAGTGAAGATTATGAAGGAAGTTCTGAAAGTGACTTGACTGTGGCAACCGTGGAATTAGGCTTAGAAGCTGTGCTTGATGATTGGATAAAAGGGAATTTACTTTTTTTATACGAAGAAGATGACACCGATCCCCCTGAAGTGGACGAAGCCATTATTACAATTGGCAATTTGGAAAAATCTCCTTTTTTTGCAGAAATTGGCCAAATGTATATCTGGGGTCGTTATGAGACTAATTTAGTTTCTGATCCACTCACATTGGAAATTGGTGAATTGCGTTCAACTGCACTAAAATTAGGCGCTGAAAAAAATGGTATGAATGGTTGGTTGGCCGTATTCAGTGGTAACTCTCGTAAGGGCTGGCTGGAAAAAGGCAATGCAGGAGAAACTATTGAACATAGCGAAAATAAAAAATTGGACAGAATTGCTGCACAATTAGGTTATGGACAAGCTTCAGATGATTTTGGCTATGATGTTTCATTCAGTTATGTGAATAATCTTGCTGATTCAGACACCTTAAATGATGCTATTACTTATTCTAAAGCCTTGCAAGATTACGTAGGTGGATATACCGCTTTTGTCAAACTTGATATGGCTGGATTTACAGGAATTGTTGAGTATTTAACAGCAAATGATGCTTTTGCTGAAAATGAACTAAGTTTTGCAAATCATGGGGCAAAACCAAAAGCTTGGAATTTAGAACTAGGTTATACGTTCGATGTGCATGGCAAAGAAGTTGTTGTTGCCACTGCTTATCAAGGTACAAAAGAAGCACTTGCTTTAGAACTACCTAAAAGACGATTTTTAGTAGGATTGGGGGTTGGTATTCTTGATAATTTAAGCCTATCCTTCGAATATGGAAAAGATAAAGATTATGATGAAGTAGAAGGTGGCACGGGCAATAGTGCTGATTTCTATACAGCAAAGTTGGCACTAGAATTTTAGCGCTTTTTGTACCCAAATTTAAAGAAGTATTATTAGTTCTTGAATTGAAGGTTGTACTCAAGACCAATCATGTTAGTAGTATTTAAGCTGGAGCAGGTTTGTAACCTGCTTCCAAGTGCTAATGTGTAGAAAAAATTACCTTAAGACATAAATTCCGATCTGTCCGATCCCAAAGCTGAGGTATTCACCAGAGACTTCAACAGTATAATCCCCTTCTGGCAGAGAATAAAATATAGCAGCATCTGTCGCATGTATTTGACTTAAACCATATTTTTTTAGTTCATTTTGAACGATTAATGTATTAAGTTTCCAGTCATTGTTATTAGCAACAAGCTTTCCTTCAGGATAGGTGCGCAAAATTAAACGTGCATCTAAATTAGTTTGAATGCCTTTTGTTTGTAATCCTTGGCCTAGTCCTCGCAA
>JADGDF010000145.1 GCA_016745055.1 Thiotrichaceae bacterium
GTAAGCATTTTGCTCTACGGTTTAACCTTATTGCTGCTATATATAATAAACTAATTATTTAAGCTTGTTAACAACTTATTTCGCAAGAGGTCTAATATAGTCGCTTTTCCTCATTTTTTACTTGGATTGCGTAAGTCCTAAGTAATATTGTTTTCGACGGCAATGGTCACACTATCAGTGGCAATAATTCCCATCGCGTTTTTTTTGTGAATAGTGGTACTGTCAATTTCAGTAATATGAGTATCAGTAATGGTTTAGCGAAAGGTGGGAATGGTGGTTTAGGTGGCGCAGGTTTAGGTGGTGGCGTGTTTGTGAGGGAGGGGACAGTTACGTTTGAAAATGTCGCTTTTAATGGTAGTAAAGCCCAAGGTGGTAATGGAGGTAGTGTTATTAGATACAAAGGAATTGAAGGGGGGGGGGTGGTATGAGGAATGATGCTAAAGGTATTATTGGAGGAGACAGTGGTTTAAACCTTGGTCCAGACGCTGTTCCTGGGGCAATTAAATTTAATGGTGATAATCGCTTTGGCGATAGTGGTGGTTTTGGTAGTGGTGGCGAAGGCAAATGCGGTGGTGATAGCAATGGATTTGGTGGTTTGGGTGGAAACGGAGGATTTGGAGGTGGCGGTGGCTATTTTGGTGGTAATAGTGGTTTTGGTGGGGGCTTGGGTGGCGACGATGGTCATGGTGGTGGAGCAGGCTTTGGGGGAGCTGTGTTTACCAAAGCAGGTACGCTGACCTTTAAAACAGTCTCTTTCGTCAACAGCAGTGCTATGGCTGGTGTTGGTGATTTCGGAGCCAGTCAAGGTAAAGGAGCTGCAATTTTCATTTGCACAGAGAAAGAAGATGATTCCTGCAGTGCAACTGTGAGTAAAGATTCTTGTGGTATCACTTTCAATGACAGCATAGCGTGTAGCTTACAGCCAACTCACAAAGGAAATGTTTCAACGTGTACTACGACTAGGAATCCCTCGTGTAGCACAACACTGAATGAAGTTGCCTGTGATTATACTTACAATGGCCTTACAGCATGTCACATAAAAGAAAATGTCGTTTTTTGTGGTTTAATCTTTAGTGGTAGTACAACTGCCAATGCCTTGACAACAGACATGGATAATGCAAATACGTTCAATGTCAGTAAAAATAATTTATCTACCCCTTGTCGTCTTGGCTCTCAGGAAGTGGGTATTTACAATTTAGTCAGCTCAACTAATCAGGACTATACTTCCTTTGCTAAAATTACCAACGTGACCAATCGTTCCATAGATGTGATTGTGAAGCTTTATGATGAAGGAGGTCAGATGTTAGGTGGGCCTAAATCGTATACCCTAAACGCTGGACAAACTATAAATAGCAATGCACAAGACTTGGAAAGTCTATTTAATATAACGCCGTGGCTAGGGAATGCCTGGTTACAGCTCAAAGCGATTCCAAATAGTTTGCGTGTCATGAATCTATTGCGTAACCCTGACTCAACCCTCACTCGACTAAATCTCTCTTCTCAGAATACCCTTTACAACATCCACAATAAAAATAATGCTTATGGGTATGACGCTTTTCTAATGTTCATCAACACAAGCGAACGCACACTGACTGATATTACGGGTACCTTGTATGCGCCTAGTGGTCAAGTTGTAGGCAATGCTAAAACCTTATTACTCCCAGAAATAGTCCCAAAAGCCATTCAAGTCCTGACCTCAGAGCTACTTGA
Organism: Thiotrichaceae bacterium; assembly: GCA_016745055.1. GTDB lineage: Bacteria > Pseudomonadota > Gammaproteobacteria > Beggiatoales > Beggiatoaceae > JADGDF01. Next base: position 1,711 of record JADGDF010000145.1, read on the forward strand.
ACAGCGGGTAGGAAACAATGCCTGGTCTGGCCGTGCTTGGTTAGAACGAAATCCACCCCAACCTGATCTTCAGTTAATTAATTTGCTCGAAAGCAAAACAGGCACCTTTAACAACATGAGTGCCGTATCGGCTGACAATACGCTGACAATACCTTGTACAATCTGCCAGGTAGCCTTAACCCTCAAGATAAAGCCTTCATTCGTATTATTAACACTACCTCAACAACGATGCAGGTACGCGGAACGTTATTTAATCAAGCAGGACAAGCATTAGGACAGGCTAATCCATCTCCCAGCCAAAGCGATTGCAAGTTTTCAAATGTCTCACCTTGAAGCCAAGTTCGGTGTACCCCCGTTAACAGGCAGAAACAGGTTAGTCATCACCTCACCAACAACTGGCCTTGCCGTTATGGGGACAATTCGTAGTCCTTCAGATAACATTGCGAATGCCAGTGTGACGGAAAGCCACATGTTGTACTACCTCCCACACTGGACAAATACACATCAAGACAAAGTGTTCGTTCGCATCACCAATACGACTGGGCAAATTCAACAAGTACGCGGAACGTTGTGGGATAACAATGGTCATTCGCTCGGGACAAGAAATGCAATATTGGTAGACGCTCTACAGCCCTATGCAACAGCTGCTATGAATATGCAAACCCTGGCTAACCTTTTCAGCATCACCACACTTTGGGAAAAACAAGCGCGTTTAGAAATCACAGCACCCACAACAGGGATTAAACTCATGAACATGAACCGTTCCCAAAACAGTGCCATTACCAATCTCAGTGGAGCTACCAGTAATTAAGCAAGTGGTTTGTTTGGAGCATGTTGGTTTGGAGTGTGCCACGTTAGTGGCATAGAACATAAGAGTTAATATATAGATTCCCACTAACGTGGTGTATTCCTATGTGAAAAGCCGATGAAGGAAGAAAATTTTTCTATTGGAATAGCCATGTTTGAGTATGCCACGTTAGTGGCATAAAAAGTAGCGTATATTTGAAAAGCTCACTGCTGACAAGTGCTATGTTTCTCTATCTCAGATAATGAAAATATAAAGAAACTCAGGTACTATGCATAATAAATTCAATTTTTGTTAACTGTTAATCGTATAAAATGCTTGCTCAAAAAATTATTGTTGGTTTATCAGGTGGTGTTGATTCTTCTGTCGTAGCATTGTTACTCAAACAACAAGGTTATGAAGTTGAAGGACTTTTCATGAAAAATTGGGAAGAAGATGATACCGAAAATTATTGTAGTGCTGCTGAAGATTTAAGAGATGTAACCACAGTTTGTGAAACATTAAATATCCCCTTACATACAGTCAATTTTGCAAGCGAATATTGGGATAATGTATTTCAATATTGCCTTGATGAATTTCAAAAAGGTCGTACGCCAAATCCTGATATTTGGTGTAATCAAGAAATTAAATTCAAAGTATTTTTAGAACACGCCCTAAAATTAGGAGGAGCCGCCATTGCAACGGGACATTATGTGCGTGTGAGACAAATAAAAAATGAATTTCAATTGCTTAAAGGCTTAGATGCAAATAAAGACCAAAGTTATTTTTTGTATGCATTGAACCAAAATCAACTCAAATACAGCCTTTTTCCAATTGGGGATTTACAAAAAACTGAGGTACGCCAGTTAGCTGAAAAAAACAATTTGATTACTTATGCTAAAAAAGATAGTACAGGTATTTGTTTTATTGGTGAACGCCCTTTTAAAAAATTTTTAGAGAAATTTATACCCACCCAGCCTGGCATTATTGAAACACCAGAAGGTAAGTGTTTGGGCAAACACGATGGTGTCATTTACTATACCTTGGGACAACGACAGGGTTTAAATATTGGTGGACAAACAAATAGTACGGGTGAACCTTGGTATGTCGTGGATAAAGATATTAAAAATAATATTTTAATTGTTGCCCAAGGTCACAATCATCCATTACTTTTCTCTCAGCAACTGGTTGCAAACCAATGTCACTGGATGGGGGAAATGCCTACTTACATTCCCTTTAATTGCTTTGCAAAAACTCGTTATCGTCAATCAGATCAAGCGTGTACAATCACTGAACTTACTCAAAATACCTGTCATGTGAGCTTTACTACTCCACAACGGGCAATCACTCCAGGTCAATCTATTGTTTTTTATCAGGAAAATCAATGTTTAGGGGGTGGAATTATTGAAAATCACAAATAAAGTTCATCTCAATAAACGCTGGTACTATGCGTAATTTTGGGGGTTAAATTAAATACGGTGTTGGATCAGAGACACCCAAGTCTTGAAATCCTTTAGCTCTCAAGCGACAAGCTTCACAAACTCCACAGGCATAGCCTTTGTCTGTGGCTTGGTAACAGGAAAGGGTTAGGCTAAAGTCCACGCCTAATGTTAAACCTTTTTCAATAATTTCAGCTTTAGATAATTTAATCAATGGCGTTTGAATTTTAAATGATTGGCCTTCAACACCTGATTTAGTGGCTAGGTTGGCCATGTGTTCAAATGATTCAATAAAGGCAGGGCGGCAATCTGGATAGCCGGAATAATCAACTGCATTAACGCCTATGAAAATGTCAAAGGCTGACAAAACTTCTGCCCAACCTAAGGCTAAACTTAAGAAAATAGTATTGCGAGCGGGAACATAAGTGACAGGAATAGTGTCTATTGATTGTGTGGGTACCGCAATGCTATTATCAGTAAGCGCAGAACCACCTATTGTGGTCAAATCAAATGTTAACCATTTATGTTCAACAACACTCGTTTGTGTCGCAACTTGATGGGCTGCCTTTAATTCCGCTTTATGACGCTGCCCATAATCAATGCTTAATGCATGACACTGATAACCTTCATCTTTTGCAATCGCTAGTGCCACAGCAGAATCAAGGCCACCCGAGACTAAAATAACAGCTTTTTTCATTAAACTTGTTCTTTCATTTAAATTGTACAATTGCGTATATTTCAATACGAAAATAGGGGCTATAACCCAGGTTTAACTTGGACGAAAAAAGATTGACTTTGTAATGGGAGGTAAGGTTTTAGGACAAATGAACAGTGGAAATATTTAGAACAGGCAGCAAAGTGCCTGTTCTATTCAAACATTACAACAATGGCACAATTAAAAGTGCAACAATATTAATAATTTTGATTAACGGATTAATAGCAGGGCCTGCCGTATCTTTGTACGGATCACCTACCGTATCACCAGTTACTGCCGCTTTATGGGCTTCAGAGCCTTTGCCACCGTGATTACCGTCTTCAATGTATTTCTTAGCATTATCCCAAGCACCACCACCGGTGGTCATGGAAATTGCGACGAACAGACCTGTGATAATAGTACCAAGCAATAGACCACCTAAAGCCTGTGGGCCTAATAAAAATCCCACTAAAATTGGCACAGCGACAGGTAGCAACGAAGGTATCATCATTTCCAAAATAGCGGCTTTGGTTAACATGTCAACCGCCTTGGAATATTCAGGTTTAGCTGTCCCTTCCATAATGCCTGGGATTTCTCTAAATTGACGGCGAACTTCGTCCACAACTTTACTGGCAGCGCGTCCAACTGCTTCCATTGCCATTGCACCAAAGAGATAAGGAATCATGCCACCAATGAACAGACCAATAATGACCATGGGTTCAGACAAATCAAAGCTGATTTGTTTGCCACTGAGTTCCAATTTATGTTGGAAATCTGCAAATAATACTAAAGCTGCCAGAGCAGCAGAAGCAATTGCATAGCCCTTAGTGACTGCTTTGGTTGTGTTGCCAACGGCATCTAATGGATCGGTAATATTACGGATTTTTTCATCTAGATCCGCCATTTCTGCAATACCACCGGCATTGTCAGTAATTGGGCCATAAGCATCCAGTGCAACAATGATACCTGTCATGGATAACATGGCGGTGGCTGCGATGGCAATACCGTATAAACCGGCAAGTTCATTGCTTCCCCAAATACTGGCACATATGATCAATACAGGTAGTGCGGTAGATTTCATGGAAATACCCAAACCTGCGATCATGTTGGTTGCATGACCTCTTTCAGAGAATTCTGCAATCTTCCTGACAGGACTAAATTGAGTACCCGTATAATACTCAGTAATAACAACCATGACAGCAGTTAAAGCCAGACCTACTAAGGCTGAAAAGTAGATATCTAACCAGGCAATACTCTCTGTAACGCCTGCACTTCCTTTCATAGCCATACTATCACCAATGAGCCACCAGGTAGCTGGCACAAAAGCAATGGCTGAAATCACAGCGGAGACAATCAAGCCACGATATAAAGCTGGCATGACATTAGTTTGCCCATCTTTGGCACTGACAAAGAAAGCGCCAATGATAGAAGCAATAATAGAAATACCACCAAGCACAAGGGGTAATAAAATTGTTTTATCAGCAGCTTCACCTGCAAAAGATAGACTGGCAATTAACATTGTTGCAATAATGGTTACGGCATAGGTTTCAAACAAGTCAGCCGCCATGCCTGCACAGTCACCTACATTATCACCTACATTATCAGCAATAACCGCTGGGTTACGAGGATCGTCTTCAGGAATACCGGCTTCTACTTTACCGACTAAATCAGCACCAACATCAGCACCTTTGGTGAAAATGCCGCCGCCTAAACGAGCGAAAATGGAGATAAGGGAACCACCAAAGCCTAAGCCAATCAATGGTTCTAATACATCTTCAACGCCCATTTTTTTGAGGAAAAGATAGTAACCTGCAACCCCAATCAAGCCCAAACCAACCACGAGCATACCGGTAATCGCACCACCACGAAAAGCAACTGCAAGTGCTGCATTAATACCGTCATTGGCTGCTTGAGCAGTTCTCACATTTGCACGAACAGAAATGTTCATACCAATGTAACCCGCTAACGCAGAGAAGATTGCACCAATCGCAAACCCAATAGCAGTCCATTGATCTAGCAGGAGCCAAATGGCTACGCCCATAATTATACCCACGACACCAATCGTGGAATATTGACGGTTTAAGTAGGCTTGTGCGCCTTCTTGAATAGCAGCCGCGATTTCTTTCATCCGATCACTGCCTTGATCTTTGGATAAAATCCAACTAATGGAAATAATTCCATAGACAATGGCAATAGCGCCACAAACAAGGGCAAATACTAAGCCCATCATTTCCACTGACATTAAAGACTCCTTAAGTTTAGAATTCAGAATGTAGAATTCAGGAGATCAAACGTTCAGAATCATGTAATATTCTGACTCCTGTATTCTATTCTCTAAAAAATTATTTTACTTCAAACGTTGTTGATAGCTTCTTCGCCACTGCGACATTTTTCAATTTAACGTAATCTGGCAAACCATTTTTGTAAGGTGGGTAATCTTCACCTTCAATCAATGGTTGCAAGTATTCTCGGCAAGCGGGAGTGATACCAAACCCATCATCACTGATAAATTCTTTAGGCATCATTTTTTCGACGTTAGCCACATCTGCTAGATTAGCGTGACCAATTTCCCATTTATAGGGGTTATTAGACACACGTACAACAGTTGGCATCACTGCATTTTTACCTTCTAACGCAAGTTCAACCGCGGCTTTACCCATGGCATAGGCTTGTTCAACATCAGATTTTGAAGAAATATGACGGGCAGCACGTTGTAAATAGTCAGCCACCGCCCAGTGATATTTATAGCCTAATTTATCTTTAACTAATTGGGCCACTACAGGGGCAACCCCACCGAGCTGAGCATGACCAAAAGCATCACGCAAACCTGTTTCGGCCAGGAATTGGCCTTCAGCATTTCTCACTCCTTCAGACACTACAATAGAGCAGTAGCCGTGTCTTTCAACAGCATCTTTGACTTTGGCCAAAAATTTAGCTTCATCAAAAGTGATTTCAGGGAATAAAATAATATGTGGACCATCACTTTCAGTTTCAGCAGCTAAACCACCCGCTGCCGCAATCCAGCCTGCGTGACGTCCCATAACTTCCATGACGAAAATTTTGGTAGAGGTTTTAGCCATTGAAGCTACGTCGAAACTAGCTTCACGGATAGACACAGCCACGTATTTGGCGACTGAGCCAAACCCTGGACAGTTATCCGTAATCGGTAAATCGTTGTCAACGGTTTTTGGAATACCAACACAAGTAATGGGATAACCCATTTTTTCGCCGATTTGAGATACTTTGTGAGAAGTATCTTGAGAATCGCCCCCCCCATTGTAAAAAAAGTAACCAATATCGTGCGCTTTAAACACTTCAATCAAGCGTTCATATTCTGCCCTGCTGGTTTCCAAATCTTTTAATTTAAATCGGCAAGAACCAAAACCACCAGAAGGGGTATGACGTAAAGCGGCAATATCTGCATCAGACTCCTGGCTGGTATCAATCAAATCTTCTGTCAACGCGCCAATAATACCATTACGACCTGCATAAACATTGGCAATTTTGTCGGGATGTTTACGCGCCGTTTCAATTAGGCCACAAGCTGAAGCGTTGATGACCGCAGTCACACCACCAGATTGTGCATAAAATGCATTCTTAGGCATGTAGTCGTTTCTCCTCAAATTTAGATAAATATTTTAGTTTAATGACTAAAGCAAATTTGTTAAAAACCTGAACCTTGTAAACCAACCCGTTAACATCTTATCAAATTATGAGGAATCTGTCTTTTTTCCTCACATTTGCTTGCAATTTTTTTTAGTTTTTTAGGAAGATAACTATTACTCAATGCAATTAAGTTTTGGAATTTTTTTAACAACCTTCGATTTTATTGTTTTCAGTCGCTAACTAACAATTCTTACAAACACAAAGGATGGACATCAGTCTCAACTTAATTGAACTTAGCAAGCTGTTTCCATTTAAATTGGATAGCTTCAATCTCAGAAGGTACCAAGACATTTCAGTTTCCTTGCACGAATAATTTTAGCTAAAATTTGTCATTTAATAGAAATTCTAAGGCCCGATCCATGCGAATATGAGGGAGTCCTCCACCATGAACATTGGCTAAACGTGGCGGTTTGAACTCAATAAAATTAAACCGTCCATCCACCCATTCTTCAGGCATAGGAATATTTTCGGGTACTTCACCAGGAAACAAGGCAACAGGTTGTTCCTGACCAATAGGAACCCCTTTAATGCAAGAAATACGTTGTCCCTGAAAAGTAGTATAGGCGGCTTGGGTACATTTAACTGAAGCTAAGGCTAATGTTTCTGCTTGTACTCCTTCAAAAGTAGCATTATTTTGAGAGATGGTCAGCATTTGCTGTAAAAACCTCTCCAAATTTGGAAGCTGATTAGGTGGAATATGATCGGCTTTCGTTGCAGCAAATAGGAGCTTATCAATTTTTAAACCAAACATACTATTCAAAAATCCAGATTTACCATAACGAAAACTTTTTAGCACCAAGTTAATAGCATCTCGCATATCTGAAAAAGCGGCATGACCAGTATTAAAGGCTTTTAGTACATCGGCTAACACAATTTGCCGGTCGAAACTGACGAAATGTTCTTGGTAAAACTTTTTAACTACAAGTGTTTTGTAAGATTCGTAGCGTTTTTTCATAACAGCATAAATGCTATCTTCTTTTTTCTGAATGCTTGTCATTACATTGGGTAATGGACAAAATTCTAAAATGGGCGCACCTTTTAAATCACCTGCCATGGTAAAACGTCCAGGTTGCAATAAGCTCAAATTATGCTGTTTTTCTTTACAAACAAGGAGAAAATCGGTGTAAAGCTGGCTGGCTTGCCGCAAAATTGGATCAGAGGCAGTACTGTTTAAATCAAGCTGATTAATAAACGCTCGCCAATCTTTGGAAAGTGTCAATCGAGGTTCTTTGCTACATAAAGTGCCAATATGATCAGACCATTGTTCATAGGTCCATTCAAGTAAAGGTAAATCAAGCAACCATTCACCTGGATAGTCAATAATGTCTAAATATAAGGTATTAATTGGGGATATGTGTTTAGCTAGCGTACGATTTGAATGATAACGAATAGCAAGGCGTATTTCACTGACACCAGTAGTTGGCTGTGGCCAGGTCGGTGGTTCACCGCAAAGCTGTTCAATCGCTTCATCATAACGAAATGCAGGAATGTGAACATCTGGTTGCGGCATCAGTTTTGCGCCACGCAACCGGCCGTGACTTGCAATCTTGAAAAAGGGTAGTTGGGCACTGTTAAGTCCATGAATCAATTGATGAACTAATGAAGTAATAAATACAGATTTACCACTACGACTTAAACCCGTCACAGCAAGTTTAACTTGCCGATCGAAAGTACGATTTAAAAATTCATTCACTGGAACAGTATTTGGAACTAAACGCGAAATCCATTGTTTCATGGGTATAATAACTTATGATAAGTTTTAGTGCTCACTTTGGAATATTGAAAATATTCAGCAAAACAGCAATTTTCCTTTTTAACTTCATAAAAGGAACATTTGGTTGAATGTATTGTGAAAGCCTATCTAATACGGTGTATTCTTACCAATAAGATATTTTTATGTTTAACTTTTTCAAATTCGTTAAAGGATTTTGAAACAGGAATAATCATAGGTTTCGTTATGTATCGCTTTGTGATTAAAGAAATTTTCTTTGATATTGAGACTGTTTTTAGGTCTATTGCTTTATTTAAAACACCTGCAGTCGTTGTATGAACTATAAGTAAGTTAATAACTAATATCAATGAAAATAATAATTTAACTAATTTTACCAAAATGATTACCTTTATATAATTTGAAAATAGGCATCCCTCCTTTTAAACTCATAATTATTTATAATGTAAATATATATTATATATAATAATTAATTATGCTTTTATATTATCTTAGTATATTGCATAATTTTAATAAAAAATCAATTAATTGAACACAAAAAATTTAATCTAGCACAAATTTTTTGAGCAATAGGAAAGTAACTCATAAATAATATTTATTAATTATAATTTAAAGTTCTGTTTTAGGATTCTGAATTGAATAAAAGTGGAAACAAGACCTGGCAGGTTTTAAAAACTTGCGAGGATAGAAAAAAAGTAACCAAAATTATGGTATAGAAGTGAATTTATCTGATAATTAGCATATCTTTTTAACAAAATGCCAGCACTTAAATATAAACTCCCATTCTTAAAGAATGGGAATAAGATAAAACTGGCTATTGAACGACAGGAATAACTACCACCACCAAGGCCAGTCCGTTAAAGAAGAGTTATCTTCATCCATATTTGGTGGAGAAGTTTTCATACTTACTAACTCAGCTTGACCAGTTGTATTTTTAAGATAGGTCTGAACTTGTAAATAATTGCCTTGTTTGCTGTCAACCATTTTAACACTTTGTGTACAATTTTGACTAACAGGGGGTGGGTTATACCATTCAGTATCATTAAATTGTGCAGGCCAAATTGCTTTAGT
>JADGDF010000146.1 GCA_016745055.1 Thiotrichaceae bacterium
TGATGTGGCAGGACGCTTGGTTGAAGTTCAACAAAATGGCACCGTCACAGAAGCCTACAGCTATGATGCCAATGGCAATCGTTTGACTGCGGAGACGACCAGTGGCTCAGTAGCTGCGCAGTATGATGAGCAAGATCGTTTAACGCAGTATGGCAATATCACTTACAGCTATACAGACAATGGCGAGCTCAAGCAAAAAAATGACCATGGCCAAATCACTGATTATGACTATGACGTCCTGGGCAATCTACGTTCTGTAAACAATGGTCAACAGATTGACTATGTGATTGATGCACGCAATCGTCGTATCGGTAAAAAAGTCAATGGCCAACTGGTTCAAGGCTTCTTATATCTGGGCAGTTTAAACCCAGTTGCAGAACTGGATGGTCAAGGCAATGTGGTATCGCGGTTTGTTTACGGTTCCAAAGCCAATGTCCCTGATTATCTATTGAAAAACGGTAATACTTACCGTATTATCAGTGATCATTTGGGCAGTCCTCGTCTAATCATTGACATTGACACGGGTGTTGTGGTTCAACGCATGGATTATGATGCCTTCGGCAATGTCCTCTTTAACTCCAACCCAGGTTTTCAACCTTTTGGGTTTGCTGGTGGTTTATATGATGTGGATACCAAGCTGGTCAGATTTGGAGCGAGGGATTATGATGCACAAGTAGGTAGATGGACAACTAAAGACCCCATTTTATTTGCGGGGGGAGATAGTAACCTTTATGGGTATGTGGCCAATGAGCCTGTTAACTTTATAGATTCTAATGGTTTAGCTAAATTCCATTATTGGAGTTCAGACAAAGGACCTCCTAAACAAGCAGTTGGGCATGTATCTATGCATTTAGAAGATGGAACATACATTTCTTACTGGCCAGATAGCGGACAAGGGATAGACATCAATCGGGTTCCCAGTTATGACGATGACATGAACGATGAGGGAAAATCTCCATATACCATACAGATAAATGGGTTAAATGAAGAAAAGATGAAAGAATGGTGGGAAGATAATACCCATGGAATCTACCATGCTGGTTTAAAAAATTGTTCTGACATAGTGGAGGATGCGCTACAGGAAGGGGGTGCCCCCCTAAGAAATAGGATGTTTCGAACGCCTGCTAATCTTCTAAATGACGTATTTGATGATATATGTTCAAGAACAGTAGACTCTTGTTCAGCACCGTGAATTTTTTTGCCTTAAAAACTTAGTTCTAGAAAACTATTCTGCACCCAACATTTTTTGTAATTTATTAATTTTACTTATTAATAAATTACAAATTTGGGAACAAAGCAAAAAACAGCAACATTTTCGTTGTTACACTCAACTCATTCATGAATTTAACTGGTAAATTTTAGGTTATGTTGATAAATAGCCATGTTCCAAGTGTAATTGTCTTTTTTTTAATGTGTACTGTTCCATTTTATGGTTTGTCGTGTAAAAAGTTAGATAATGAAGATAAGACACGGCTTATTCTCTTTCAAAAATTAAATTACAGTAAACCAACAAACAGTTTCTTTCTCGTCAAGTTTAATACTGCTAATGGAGAAGGAGAAAAAATATGTGATTTTAATATTAGTGAAGTATCAATAGAAACTAAGAAAAGCCTTTTACACAATGTAGCCGAAAAAAATGCTTTTCTATTAAATTTGTATGCTCATGATACTAAGTACAGAATATTTTATACAATTGGTGAATATCACACATATGTTCTATCGCCTTCAGGCAAAATAATAGAAAAAATTCAGGCAAGAGCAAGCAGCTATGTCAGAGGTAATATCCTATTCTATAGGGAACTTTCTGATTTTATAGCGCTTGATCTTGTTACAGGGAAAAAAACTTATTTACTAAAAAATGTTCGTTTTTTATCTATTGCGCCAACAAGGCATAGTACTTTCCTTTTTAAGAAAGGAAAAATAATAGATTTTGAAAAGAAATCTAAAGTAAGTGAATATCATGGTCTTGTAACTGAATCTGGATACCTTGCTGAAAATTGGATATGGTTTTCTCAAAGAAAACACGAAAAAACAAATGAAGGAGAAATATGGGCAATGAATATATTAACAGGTAAAACATTTTTAGTAAGAAGGTGGTGGGAAAGTAAATGGAAGCACTCAGTTGCACTCATGGAGCTTGAATCCAAAGCTAATACTCTGGTTTGTGAGGGGAGATAGCCAGGTGGGTGCGTACCGTCTTTTTGGTGCGCACGAAAGACGAAACTACACCCAACTCTCTCGCTCCCACGCTTTGCGTTACTGCCATTTAGCCCGCGTAGGATGCGCTGAGCGTTTTTTGCGAAACGCATCAATCGCGTTAAGGAACCCTCTACTGCGCTCAACAGCCAGGTAGGGTGGGCAAACGTCTTTTTGTTTGCCCACCATTTGTTTCCACCACCTGCGAATATTTGTGAATTACTTCCGTTTGACGTTTTGGTGGGCAACGAAAAAACTGTTGCCCACCCTACCTGACTACTTTCTGCTTCAAAATTAGCCAGCCAGGTAGGTCGGGTTAGGCTTTTTGCAACGCAAAAACCGTAACCCAACATTTGGGGTGCTATTGCATTTCATCGGGTTACGCTGTCGCTAACCCGACCTACCCGGCTGTTTTTTGGGGAGAGAATATGAATAAAGATATCAAGGATGTTTTAAAAGGAGCCATGTTAAATCATCAATTAGCCCGCGTAGGATGCGCAGAGCGTTTTTTGCGAAGCGCATCAATCGCGTTAAGGAACCCTCTACTGCGCTCAACAGATTGATTATGTCATTGATGCACGCAGTCGTCGTATCGGTAAAAAAGTCAATGGCCAATTGGTTCAAGGCTTCTTATACCTGGGTAATTTAAACCCAGTTGCAGAGTTGGATGGTCAGGGTAATGTCGTATCACGGTTTGTCTACGGTTCCAAAGCTAATGTCCCTGATTATGTATTGAAAAACGGTAATACTTACCGTATTATCAGCGATCATTTGGGCAGTCCCCGTTTAATCATAGATATTGATACGGGTGTCGTGGTTCAGCAAATGGATTATGATACCTTTGGTAATGTCCTCTTTGATTCCAATCCAGGATTTCAACCTTTTGGGTTTGCAGGTGGATTGTATGATGTGGATACCAAGCTGGTCAGATTTGGTGCGAGGGATTATGATGCGCAGGTGGGCAGATGGACAGCTAAAGACCCCATTTTGTTTGCAGGAGGAGATAGTAATCTTTATGGGTATGTGTTGGGGGATCCAGTTAATTTTGTTGACCCCAAGGGCTTAGATGCAAGCCTTTATGGTAAATCAGAATCTAGTGCAGATCCTTCTGATTTAGTATCCCCACCAACTAGTAGTGATAGTAAGTCTCAATATAGTTTAATTGGGGGTTCTAACGATTTTATCAGAAATTACACAGATATGAGAGAGGCTAACACAATTGGAGGTGATAAATATTTCCACTGTAAGGCCAATTGTGAAGCCGCGCAACGTGGTATTGGCGGTGAGATTGCTGCCCAGTGTATAAGTGATTCTCGTGAGTGGGTTGATCAAAATATAAAAGGTGATCCAGCATCTGCGTCTGCTGCAGATGAAGCTGCTAATCAGCATGGACGGACTCAAGGAAAAGCAAATCCTAATGGTGATTGTCGGCAAATTTGCGCTCCATTTAGACCCAATGGTTTGCCATTGAACTACTGAGGTTCAAAAATATGAAACTACTACTATTTGTATTAATACTTCTATTTCTTTCAGCCTGTGAATTCTTAGAAGTGGACAAATGTTTAGATAGAGGTGGTAGATGGAATTATGAAAAGGGAGTATGTGAATTTACAGATAACTCGTAAGCCCGCGTAGGATGCGCTGAGCGTTTTTTGCGAAGCGCATTCAGGCACGAGTGATCATCTACCTTGAAGCAAGTGGATGCACAAACAAAATATAAATCCACCTTACACGATGCATGAAGGAAAATTCCCTGACGCGATTGATGCGCTTCCTGGCGTCAGCGCATCCTACGCGGGCTTGTCTGTGAGGATAAAGTATGCCATATAGTATCTACATAGGAGTACCACAAAAGCGTTGGGAAACACATGTGTTAGAAATTGAAGATAAATTACATGATTACTTATTTATTAAAAATGGGTAACTACCTACGATAACAAAAAAACGGTTAAAATAAAAAGATGAAAGAGTTACCAAACGACATAGACTCATTAAGAGTCCTAATATTAGAGCTATTAGAAGAGAATAAGCAACTAAAAGTAGAAATAGCTAAGTTGCGTGGTCGTTTGGGGTTGAACAGTGGAAATAGTGATAAACCCCCAAGTAGTGACGGATATAAGAAACCCCCGAAAAAGAAAACGACAAAACCTGGAATCCCCAAAAGTGTAAAACATCCTCGTGGTGGACAAAATGGTCACAAGGGAGAGACTCTAAAAAAAGTATCGAAACCAGACCATGTAGAAGTGCATTTACCAAAAAAATGCAAATGTTGTGGACGCACTTTTACAGAAAAAGATACGCACAAAACAATAAAAAGTAGACAAGTATTTGACATTCCTGAACCAAAATTAGAAGTAATCGAACATCAAATAGGACAAGTAACTTGCTGTGGTGTGCAACAACATGGCGAGTATCCAAAATCTGTAACAGCCCCAGTCCAATATGGTGCAGGTGTCCAAGCCTTAGTAACTAAATTATCGGTTGACCATAAGATGCCACTGAACCAAATAAGTCGATTATTTGAAGACATATATGGTTACGAAATTAATAGTACAACTATTGAAAGAGCCTTAAAACTTGGTTATACATTAGCTGAGTCAGTGGAAACTAAAAATATAGCCAATATCTTAGCACAAGAGGTAGTACATTTTGATGAAACAGGGATAAGAGTTGGAGGCAAATTGCATTGGCTACACACAGCATCGACCTCAACTTACACCCATCTGTTCATACATGAAAAACGTGGTAAAGACGCTTTAGAAAGTGAAGCTTCAATAATTAAAGATTTCAAAGGAACGGCAGTACATGATTGTTGGTCTCCATATTTTAAATTTGATGGGATGCATCATAGCTACAGAACAAATCCGTCAACACTATCACATCGTCCTTTCTCAAGCTGACATTGAGGAACCCCCTCCAAAACCTAGTAAACGTGGCAGACCTAAACAATCTGTTGGTAGAAATCTACTTAACCGACTTCGTAAATATGAAGACGGGGTACTTGCGTTTGCATTAGACCCTGATATACCGTTTACCAATAATCAGGCTGAACGAGATTTACGAGGTTAAAGTTAAGCAAAAAGTTAGTGGTTGTTTCCGTACTTTGTCAGGTATAGCTGATGCGTAATAATATGTCATAATATATACATGACTTACCCTCTTAAATTACGCGAAAAAGTTTTTGCCACCAAAGACAAGTACAATCTGACTTTCCAAGAAACCGGTGAGCGTTTTGATATACCAATCAGAACGCTTTTTTGCTGGCAAAACAAACTTGAACCTTGCACAACCCGTAACAAACCCGCCACGAAGATTAATATGGAAGCCTTAGCGGAGGATGTGGAGGCGTATCCAGATGCTTATCAATGGGAAAGAGCCAAGCGTTTGGGTGTTGCACATAGAACAGTCGGTGATGCCTTAAAGCGTTTGGCTATCGGTCGTAAAAAAAACACTAAAACACCCAAAAGCCGATGAACAAGCACAAGAAGTATTTCAACAAAAAAAGATGCAAGCTTATGAAGCAGAAGGTAAAAACCTTGTCTATTTAGATGAAAGTGGTTTTGCTCAGGATATGCCACGTACCTATGGTTACGCTTTGAGTGGAAAACGCTGTTATGGTGTTCACAACTGGCAAGCTAAGGGGCGCATCAATGCGATTGGGGCTATTGTCGGGATGGAGTTTTTAACGGTAGCTCTTTTTGAAAATACCATCAACAGTGATGTTTTCTAGGTTGACTCAAGCACTAATCCCCGTATTACCTGAAAAGGCAGTACTTATCATGGATAATGCCAGCTTCCACAAACGAGCTGACATGATAACGGCAATTGAAGAATCTGATACTTTGCTTGAGTTTTTGCCTCCCTATAGCCCTCAACTCAATCCTATTGAGAAAAAGTGGGCTCAAGCTAAGGCTATTCGCAAACGAGAACGCTGCAATGTCGATACCCTATTTACTCTTCATTTCAATACTGACAAATTATAATGCGCTAGCTATATAGTGTATGCCGATACTAGCTGTTGAGATGGTAACCATGACTCTAATTCACGAGTTAAGGCTTGAAACCTTGACCCGAACGTTTTGATGAATTTCAAAGTTTGTTAAAATGTTCGGATGCAGGTTACAAACCTGCACCCGCATAGTGAGTAACATCAGACCATTGTTGCGCGGGCGCGCCGAAAACATGGGGCACACCCTACACCCTACTCGACTAGATCAACATGCCTTTAATCAAGAAATTAACAGTATTTACTTGACTAATTTGACCATTTCTCACCGTCCCACCATTTATGGTACATATGGTTGCCATCGCCTCGAGCAAAGCAGTCGATACGATTTGGCCCCCAAGAGACACATTCGGGCTGCTCTTTGATAACTCCACCAAGGTCTACCCAAGCACTCCAATTAGAACCATCCCACGCTTTCTGGTGCATGTGGTCGTCACTGCCCCGCGCAAAGCAGTCAATGCGGTTTTCTCCCCAAGAAACACACGAAGGTTGTTCCTTGATAACTCCACCAAAGTTTTCCCAACCACCCCAGCTAGAACCATCCCACCATTTATGGTACATATGATCGCCGTCGCCTCGAGCAAAGCAATCAATGCGATTTGGCCCCCAAGAAACACATTCGGGCTGTTCTTTGATAACTCCACCAAGGTCTACCCAAACACTCCAATTAGAACCATCCCACGCTTTCTGGTACATATGATCTCCACCACCTCGAGCAAAGCAGTCGATACGATTTGGCCCCCAAGAGACACATTTGGGCTGCTCTTTGATAACTCCACCAAGGTCTACCCAAACACTCCAATTAGAACCATCCCACGCTTTCTGGTACATGTGGTCGTCACTGCCTCGCGCAAAGCAGTCAATGCGGTTTTCTCCCCAAGAAACACACGAAGGTTGTTCCTTGATAACTCCACCAAAGTTTTCCCAACCACCCCAGTTAGAACCATCCCACCATTTATGGTACATATGATCGCCGTCGCCTCGAGCAAAGCAATCAATGCGATTTGGCCCCCAAGAAACACATTCGGGCTGTTCTTTGATAACTCCACCAAGGTCTACCCAAACACTCCAATTAGAACCATCCCACGCTTTCTGGTACATATGATCTCCACCACCTCGAGCAAAGCAGTCGATACGATTTGGCTCCCAAGAGACACATTTGGGCTGCTCTTTGATAACTCCACCAAGGTTTTCCCAGCCATCCGTTAAGTTAGAAAGCCGCTCCCTTTTATCCATTGTCGCCGCATTTGTGTGACTAAATCCAAATCCTAGACTCAGAATAAAGAGCAGCATGATTGTGATATGCAACAATCTATTCAGGCTATATCCCCTTCGTAAAACATGTTTACATCCAACACTCAATAATTGAGTAGTCATAATTACATCCTCTTTAAAATACTTACGATTAATTAAATATATCCTCTAAAAAAACGGAAATTAGAATAAAAGCTAGATTTCATTCCTCAATAGTATTAGGTTTTACACAAGGTTTTTACAAAAAGCTAAAAAGTTGTGTCGATACTCTTGGTTTATAAAATTAGCCAAAATATTTTGATGAATACTCAGTAGGTTGAGTTAGGATTTTTGCAATACAAACAATGTAATCCAACATTTGAGAGGTTAACTCGCCATGTTAGGTTACCACTTTGCTAACCCAACCTACCTGGCTACATAGTTCCTAGTCAGAAAATAAGGCAAAATGGCTAAAAGCCACTCACCTCAACTGTCTACAAACTATGATCCTAGTATAAAACAGAAAAAATAATCCACAAACAAAATGATGGTAATTTGTATCGAAAGATGTAAATAATGTATCTTTAGTTGTAATTATTTTTAATAAATGCAGGAGTTTTTTCATGGCCGCTGAAAATGCATTAAGTAAAGATAAATTGCTTGATGAACGAATTGAATCCACATTAAAAAGCTATCCATCCACTGCGTTAGGTAATTGGTTAGCAGCTGGCGTGCTCTATTTTGCACTGCGTTCACTGGACACTATTAATCGTGTACACCTCGATATTTGGTTACTCTTGCAATTTTTGATTGGCGTGCTTTGGATATTTTTTTATTTTCGTTATAGACATCGGCAAGCACAAATAAAATCATTATGGATGTGGGGTATTGAAATACCTTCATCATTTTTGGCTGGTCTTTTATGGGGAATGGGCTGGGTTTGCTTCATTGACCCTAATCAATTGGAAACTGCCTTTTATTTAAATGCGTTTATTTACGGCATCATCATGGCTGGTGTGATTATTACACCATTACAAATCACTTCTTGTGTAGCATTTTTGTCTGCCTGTATGTCGCCCGTCATTGTTTATTCGTTTTTTATAGGCAATACTTTATTTTTTTGGATGGGCATGAGTGCCATCGTATTTCTTGCAGCCAGTAGTTTCTTTGCTGTCATGTTAAACCGGCTTTACCTTGATTTATTAAAACAACGAGAAAGGAATGCAGAATTACTTATCGCGTTGGATGCTGAAAAAAAGCAGGTTGAAAAAGCTGATCGAGAAAAAACACGCTTTTTGGCCTCAGCCAGTCATGATTTACGTCAGCCATTACAGGCGATGCGATTGTTTGAAAGTAGCCTGTCAGCCATTTTGAATAATCAACAACAACAAGACATCCTGGGAAAAATTCGGGCAACGCACAGTAGTTTGGCAGCATTATTGGAACCTCTGTTGGATATTTCAAAATTAGATGCGGGAACGGTGTCTGCCAATGTACAACCTGTATTTTTGGATGATCTATTTTATCGCCTACAACAACGTTACACTGACGTTGCTGCTGAACAGCAGATCCAATTACGTTGCATAACAACTCAGCACCGGATTTTGATCGATCCTATTTTACTGGAGCGAATTCTTAGTAATTTGTTGGATAATGCTATTAAACACATGAACCAACCAGGGAAAATACTGTTTGGTGTGCGTAGAAAAAAGAGGAGTTTAAGCCTTGAAGTATATGACAATGGAGTAGGTATTAAGGCACAGGAACAGGAAAATATTTTTGATGCTTTTTATCAGCTCAATAACCCTGAACGTAATAGCATCAAAGGATTGGGGTTAGGGCTAGCCATCGTAAAACGTTTAGCCAGTTTGTTAAATTGTGAATTGCAATTGCGTTCCGAAGTGAGTAAAGGCAGTTGTTTTTCGCTGCAATTACCTGATACTGTTATCATTGATGATGAGCAAGATGATCTTATGCAAATCAAAGAAGTTCAACCAAAATCATCACCTACTTTACAGACTTTTGCAGAAAACAAACACATTTTAGTGATAGAAGCTAGCCATGACACGTTTTCGTGACACAAACCGGGGATGAAATTCTCTAAAACTCGTTTACCTAAAAATGCGGGATTCCGTCAAATTACATAGTAGATGATCCTACTGTTAATGATGCCTTATGTTTGCTACTGAAAAGTTGGGGTTATCATTGTTACCAAGCCAATAACTGGCATTCGACCAAAGTTGTTATCAATCAACAAGTACCGGACATGATCGTGACTGACTATCAATTAAGGAATAATGAAACTGGGCTTGATGTTGCCTTCAAAGTGCAAACTACATTAGCAAAAACGTTTCCTATATTAGTGTTGACAGGAAATTCCCATCCTGATGCGATTAAGCACTTCAAAGAGACTAATGTCCCAGTACTTTATAAACCTGTCAATGCTGAACAGTTACGTGACATGCTAAACCAGCTATTGTATTAAATTTTAATTTAGTCAAGATGTAAGCTATTTTACAAGTAGTAACTCTCAATTTAAAAATAACTGTTTTAATAATCAACTAGTTATAAATACAACAAGAAGATTGAAGTTATTATCAAGTGGTTATAAATAAACCAGCTTTCAAGTTGAGAATTGCTAATAAGATAAATTCCACTCCTTTTAGGACTGAATCAGGTTGTGACGACGGGCAATTTGTACTGCTTCTGTGCGGTTTTTAGCTTGTAAAGCCTTAAAAGTATTACTGATATGTCGTTTGACAGTTCCCTCTGTAAGATTGAGTTTGTCAGCAATTTGTTGATTACTATAACCTTCGGCAACGAAATTGAGTATTTCTTGCTGGCGCAATGAAATGCGGAGTTGGCTTTGTTTCAATAGCTGTTTTTCATTCTGTTTGGCGTCAAACCAAGCATCCTGAGGTAAATAAGTATTACCGGCAAGCACTTGTTTTATTGCTTGCTGCATCTCCTGTATTGAAGCAGTTTTGGGAATATAGGCCTTGACTCCCATATTAAAAGCTGTTCGTACAGAAGTATGATAAATAACCGCTGAAATAACACAAATTGGCAATTGAGGATAATGAAGTAAGCAATCATGAAGCTCCTGCTGCCAATGGTGTTCCCCAGGCATCGCAAGGTCTAGTAGGGCAATATCAAAAGAGTGTGTTTGAACAGCACATTGCGTTTCAAACCAACTAGCCACCTGTAGAATATTACTGTTAGGTAAAAATTGCTGCAATGTCACAACCATGCTTTCTCTAAACAAGTTGTGGTCATCAGCTAGTAGTATATGTATCATGGTACATTTTACCTTACTTATCTTTTTCAGGGAATATTTATATTATGGTGCATGAGACGCACCTACACTGGAAAAACTACTAAAAAAGCTACATCAATTGCATACTCTTGGTTAATAACTAATTTACTCTATGGGCTATGATTTCAAAAGAATTCTTTGGGGGTAAATCATCAAGGCTACCAACATATAAATACTGAAATGATACCAATATAGCTGATGTGTAATAATATGTCATAATATATACATGACTAACCCACTTAAATTTCGCGAAAAAGTATTTGCCACCAAAGACAAGTACAATCTGAG
>JADGDF010000147.1 GCA_016745055.1 Thiotrichaceae bacterium
TGGCTTTGACCGCTATGGTTTTTGTCGAGGGGGCTGTTTCATTCAACATAATATAGTCGCTTTTCCTCACTTTTTTACTTGGATTGCGTAAGTCCTAATCAAGATAAAAAGAATAACAATGATATGGAACTAAGTAGTACTTCTACGGTATTTTTTGCCAAATCATTAGCCCAATGGCTAGAAATTGCATTATGGATCACGGTTATTATTTTTATTGGATTTATTATTTACCGTTATCAACTTGTTAGTAAAGTTATTGTTTCTAAGCCTCCACCCGTTTTGGGACACATAGCGGCTGAAAAAGCATTATTACTGATGCCAGAAAAGCTACCGGAAAACTTTACCCAATACGCTTGGGCTTTATGGCAAACAGATAAGCAACTTGAAGCATTAAGCTTATTATATCGTGGCTCATTACGGGCGTTAGCTACAGAACAATCATTAAAGATAGATGAAAGCATGACGGAAAGGGAGTGTTTACGACAAGTTCAACATACGCAATTACCCAAAGTTATTGCCCATTTTTCGCAAATTATGCAAATGTGGCAACGAGCAGCCTACGCTCAGCAATTTCCCACTGATGAACAAGTTAAAATTTTGTGTGAAACATGGGCAATTTAAATTAGTTAAGGACAAACACGCAGGTTTGCCCCTACAAACACAACGTATTCCAGTAGGGGCGAAGTGTTCGCCCTAATCTTTCTCTGATTTTGCTTATTTAAAAAGGTAAATTTAATGTGCTATCAATCGCTACAAATTGTTGACGAAATTCAGTTTGAATGCGTTCCAATGCCATTTGACTATCAGCTTCAAAACGAATCACTAAACAAGGGGTTGTATTAGAAGAACGAACTAATCCCCAACCATCTTTAAAATCAGCACGGATACCATCAATCGTTGAAATGTTAGCTTCTGCGAACTGAAAGCTGTCTTTTACTTTTTCCATAAGTACGAAGTTTTCACCCTCTTCAGCCATTTCCAATTTTAATTCTGGAGTGCTGAATGCATTGGGTAAACTTGTAAACACTTCTGTCGGTGTACGTTCATCCTGAGATAAAATTTCCAACAAACGTGCACCCGTATATAAGGCATCATCAAAACCATACCAACGTTCTTTAAAGAAAATATGACCACTCATTTCACCACCCAATTGAGCTTGAGTTTCCTGAATTTTAGATTTGATGAATGAATGTCCAGTTTTCCACATAATGGGATTTCCACCATGTTGCTGAATGACCGTGCCTAAATGACGGCTACATTTGACATCATAAATAATATTGGCTTGTGGCTGACGTTTTAAAATATCCATTGCATATAACATCATTTGCCGATCTGCCCAAATCACTTGACCTTCGCTATCGACCACACCTAAACGGTCACCATCGCCATCAAAAGCTAGCCCTAAATCTGCTTGATGTTGTTTCACAGCTTGAATTATATCTTTAAGATTATCAAGTACCGTAGGATCAGGATGGTGATTTGGGAAATGACCATCAACGTCACAAAATAATTCAATGACTTCACAACCCAATGCTTTGAACAATTGTGGCGCTATTACACCAGCAACACCATTACCACAATCCATCACAATTTTGAAAGGGCGCGCTAAATTAATATCTGTTTTAATACGATCAATATAAATATCATGCATGTCTGACGGAGTTACTTTTCCTGCCCCTTCAACAAAATCGTTGTTATCAACCCGTGTTTTCAGCTTTTGAATCATTTCTCCCGATAGCGTTTCCCCGGCAATCATAATTTTTAAACCGTTATAATCAGCCGGATTATGGCTACCCGTCACCATCACACCCGTCCCTGTTTTTAGATAATAAGTTGCAAAATATAAAACAGGGGTTGGCATCATGCCAATATCAATCACTTCTCGCCCAGTCGCTTTTAATCCTTCAGTCAAAGCGGCAACTAAATCTGGCCCAGATAAACGTCCGTCTCTGGCAACAACAACTTTATTTTGTCCACGTATCGCCGCTTCACTACCAATGGCTTGACCAATCTGTTTAACTATTTGAGTGGTTAAGGTTTGTCCAACAATACCACGAATATCGTAGGCTCTGAATATAGACATGTAAATTATCCGGAAATTTTTACGCTAGTAATGACTAGCTTAAGGTATAAAAAGAGGTTTGAAAGCGGTTAAACATTAAACACACGAGTCAATAAGTAATCAGTTTAAAACTGTACAGGAATAATACGTCCATCAGAAACAAGACATTCACCAAATCCGCCATAACTAATGCCATTTGAAGGGCTGGACAGTTGAAAATTACATTTCATGGTATGTCCTTTATCGCCTATTAACATGGCTTTAGCAGAGGAACCATAAGTTTTTGAGCTATGTTCTACTGGCTTTTGTTGACCTAAATTATAAAAATGATCTTTAGTCACAACCTTATCATAAACCACACGACCACTAAAACGTTCATTATCTGGTAATATTGCAACAATTTGTACATTATCATCCCAGGGGGATTCTGTGGTTTGTAAGCGAACTTGACCTTCTGAAAGACCTTGGGGATTTTGGACCACACCACGCATTTGATGTACAACCGGTGAACAACTGATTGCCAAGAAAGCAATGATAATGAGAGAGATGGGAAGCGTTAGTTGATGATACATAGATCTTCCTTGGTACGTTAGTGTGATACCCATTTTATACCTAGACATATCATGAATATAAAGTTAAATAATAAGTAGGAAAATTTAATAACATGGAATATTATGGTGTTTGTTTTAACTTTTCACATTCGCCTAACTGTGGTTGAGTTTCGCCATGTACAGTTTCTATTTTTGGCGGAACAACACCCACTGGAAAGAAAGCTAAATCGGTACGTCGATTACGTTCTCGATCTTCCGTACAAGCATTATTGGAGACAGGCCGTTGTTCACCCACAGCTTGAGTCTCAATTTGGCGGGGTAAAACGCCTTGTTTTGTTAAATAACTTGAAATGGCGTCAATACGGCGCAAACTAAGTTTACGATTGTATTCAAGATCACCCGTATTATCAGTACGACCGGTAATTAACAGATTAATTTTAGCAGGGTACTTTACAAGCAAGGTCGCCATGCTATTTAGGAAAGGTTTGAATTGTGATTGGATTTTGGCGCTGTTAATTTTAAACAGTACTTCACCTTGCCAGCCCCATTGCACGCCTTGCGGTGGGAGTGGATAAACTTCTTGCTCGGCATAACTTGGCGACATCCAGGTCATTAATAATAAACTTATCAAAGAGTAATAGGCAAAAAGCAGTTTTTTCATGTTTTTTCTCCTTCAGAAAGGTCATCAATTTCTTCTTGAGCATCACTATGGCGGTGTTCTGTTCTTTTATATTCAGCTTGTTTTTCTTCAGAATAATGTACTAAGCTGCCATTAACCTCAGAACCCATTGCCATTTCCAATAAATTATAATAAACATTGCCAGTAATGCGTGCATTGGGCGCAAGCTCTATGTGCTCCGAGGCATAAACATCACCAATCACCACGCCATTTAAAATACAATTAGGTACGTGCACTTCACCTTTGACAGCGCCTTGGCCGCTCAATGTTAGCACTGATCCAGAATCATCTTTTGCGATAACATTGCCTTTAATCGTACCATCAATGTGTAATCCGCCTGAAAAATGGAGGTCTCCTTTAATTTCAGTGCCCTGCCCAATGAGGGAGTCTATCCTGGTTACTTTTTTGTTTTTGCGACCCCACATAATGCTTTCTCCTTATTGTTGCAAGTCTTTCCATTGAAAGTGAATTTTATCGGTTTGTTTTTGGTCACTGGGTATAATATGAATGGTCACTTGTCTAGGTATAAATTGTGTTGGTAATACTAGCTGTCCTGTCAAACTTTGTAAATAGGTAAATTGATAAGCTTGGGTGCTGATTTCATCTGGCGTAATTTTTTCCATTACGAATTTTTTCTCTTGATGATGCTCAGTCCCGGTTATCGCCAAGGTAATTTTACCCTTCACTTCCTCAGGTTTCTGAGCTAATTGCGTTAAGGTCAGGTGGTAAATATAATCATCTTCTTCATTATCAATTTGAAAACTTTTTACAATAACTTTTGTTAGCGCATCTATTTCTTCTGTAGCTAACTGTTGATAAAAATCTGATTTTTGATTTAATAAAATAATTTGATTTCGTTGTTCTCTTAAAGACGCCCGCATTTCTTCCAACATTTCTTGATCGACTTGAGCGGCACGTACAAAAATTTGACTTCTTTGCTGTAGCTTGGCATTTTCTGCTTCAAGATTTTGTTGGGCTTGTTGACAACTTTTGGTATGTTTTTGGAGTAATGTGGGGTAAAAATACCAACTCAATGCAATGGTTGCAATGATGGCCAATAAAATAAATAGTGGACATAACCAAGGACGACTATGTTTGATTTTAAAACTACCAACGTGTTTAGACATAAACTTTTGGGCATAGGTTACAAAGTAATTGGTGTAAAAATAGAGGTTGACATTTTCATTGCCTAGGTTGGACCGATTTTTTTAACCTCAATCATGACTTTTGGGAACAGATGATGCTGTTCCCATATAGCACGAAAATGTCATTAGATTTATTCCACTGATTCCTCAGCTTCTCTTTCTGCTAAACGTTCGAGTAAATGAGCTGCAAGCCTCACAAAATCTGCTTCTGTCAACATACCAACTAATTCTTTTTGCCTAAAAATAGGCAAGCACCCATTTTTTTGGCTTAGCATATATTTGGCGGCTTCCAATAAATCGGTATCTTCCTCCGCACCAATAATATCCATCGTCATAACTTCGCTAATGGGAATACTAGATTCTAGTTCATCACGTTCAGATTTATCAATATCTGCCAAAGTTGAGACAGAAATTGAAAGCACATCATGCTTGGTAAGTAATCCTACAAAATTTTTCGCTTCATCTAAAATGGGTACATGGCGAATACGCTTGCTCACCATGAGTTCCCTTGCTGTTTGTAATGTGTCATTGGGATTAAGTGTGTACAAATCTCGACGCATCAGCTCTTTAATTGTAATCATTTCACTATCTCACTGATTAAACCAGATTGTGCTATTATACACGCTATCATGAATTACGTGACCGATATTGTTTACAAACTATTAAAACCCAAAAAGTCAGGGTTATTTAAGCCTATTCCCTACCAAGTTTATGCGACAGAACTCAGTTGGCTACTTGGTTTAAAATTTCTTCCTTTAATGGTTGAGATGGAAAATCAGTGGGAACATGTATTCAGTTATACAGAAAGCGAACAACTCACGTATTATCAAACTGCACTTGATACGCTCAGTCAATCAGATGATCCTGTGATTCGCGGCATTTATACCCAGGCAATCACTCAATTATCCTCGCCTCAGTTGACTACGTTAGCTGAAATGTTAACCCAGCTTCCACTTTTATCAACAGATGATTTGGGAGAAATTTATGAGCGTTTTATAGAAAAATGTCATTATGAAGATAAACAAAATTTCCATGTAATCGTGCCTCAAGCTTTGGTTGACATGATGGTTATTGTGACTCAACCGCGCTATAAAGAAATAATACAAGACCCTCATGCTGGCATAGGTAACTTTTTAATCGCAACTGACCAATATTTGAGGGTGACGACTGAGAATCTTTCATTCAGTGAACAATGGTCATTTCAATCTCATGTTAGTGGCATGGAAACAAATTTAACATTGCAACGATTTGCGCTAGTCAATTGCGCATTCCATCATATATTCACGGCTAAAACTTTACCCGTTACCCAAGAAAATAGTTTACTTTCCAATCAGCAAATGGCCGATGTGATTTTCTGCAATTTACTATTTGCAGCTGAGCAAGCTGAAAATTTAAATAGAACGCTAGCCATACTGCAATACCTTAATCAATATTTAAATTCTGGTGGGCGAGCAGCATTCATTGTGACTGACGAAATATTGCAAGCCGGCGGGTTAGCACAAAAAATGAGAAAAAACTTATTGGATCAGTGTGTTGTTCACACTGTATTAAGGCTGCCACAAGGTTGTTTTTATCCGCACGATATTGCCGCTCATGTTCTATTTTTATATAAAAACTCAGCCTCGGAAATAACAGAAAAAATATGGTTTTATGATTTGCGCCAAGGTATGCCAAGTTTTAGCCAATATTTACGTTTAACGCGAGATGACCTTGTTGAATTTGAAAATGCTTATGGTAATGACCCTTTTGGCAAAGAAAGACAATGCTTTCCAGAAGAAGATGAAGCTGCCTATTGTTATTGGATCAACAGAACTGAATTAGAGCAAGATAGGCTAGATTTTCGTGCATCTGCCACGGAAGAAGAAAATACCTTTGAAATTTGGAAAGCTTTAGATACCAGTGTGGAAGAATTAGAAACGGTGACAACACTGTTAAATAAATAGAAGTAATGGCTAAAAATTTTTAACGACATAATAATGAAAGAATTATCTTAAAGAGGTCTACTACAATGAAAATTGGTGACAAACTGCCGAAATTAAGTTTACCTGCAACAGGAAACCAAATAATTAAACTTTCTGATTTAAAAGGGAAAAATTTGGTGTTGTATTTTTATCCACGGGATAATACACCAGGTTGTACTCAAGAAGGTGAAGATTTTCGAGACCAATATGCTAAATTTGAGTCACTAGATACAACTATTTTGGGTGTTTCTCGTGATAGTGTGAAAAAACACGAAAATTTCAAAACGAAATATGAATTTCCTTTTGATTTATTGGCCGACGAAGATGAAACTTTGTGTAACTTATTTTTGGTGATAAAACCTAAAAATATGTTTGGCAAGCAAGTGAAGGGCATCGAAAGAAGTACTTTTTTATTTAACAAAAAAGGGGTGTTATGTCAGGAATGGCGAAAAGTTAAAGTCCCTGAGCACGTCCAAGTGGTATTAGAAGCGGTTAAAGCATTAGGTTAAATTTAGACAGTTTTATTTTCCTAAATTTAAAAAGTTAGGGCGTATTTGAAATTTACTGGCATTAAGTTAAGAAAGCATATTCAAGCGTTTGTTACTGGAGTCCAAAACGTTAGTTTTGCGTAGTCAGTTTAGAGTCCAAATCTGAATGTTTGGATGTTAAAGCTTAACTTCATCACACTATTCTAAAAGTTACAATCGCATTTTGTGATAATACCAAGAAGCATGGTAAAATGTGACTCAGTAAGTATTACAATTTAGTTTAACTTCAATTAATTGGATAGTGACTATGCAAATAAAAACCTCTGATGATCCGTACTTTCGTCACAAAGTCGTGGTCAGCCAAGGCGAACATTCTACTTTAATCACTTGGATAATCAGTCTATTACTTGTGATTGGTTTAGCCGCTGGTCTACTTTGGTATTTTCATCCACAAATTATTAACTACGTAGATACTTGGATTAAAGACTATAAAACCAGTCAGTCTGGTGAAAAAATACCCTCTTCGCCCATCAATGCGCAAAGTGAGCTGTCTGCTACACGGCCGGATATTCCACAAACTGTTGAACCTGTGCTAACAGCCTCAAAACCAAGTAATACTGAGCTTGAAACAACGACTTCGATTGAATCTAGGACTGCAAGTACCAATGGGGCAAATGAACCATCAGCGACTGAGATTAAGCAAAATGCTTATACACCAGAAGAAATTGAAGCATTTGTTGTCAAAGCGCAAACACAAATCAAGAATACTCGCCTTACCACGCCGGAAGGTGATAATGCTTATGAAACTTATCGACAGCTTACTGCTATTTCATCAGAAAAAGCAGAAGAGGTGCTGAATAATATTGTCGATTGGTACATTGATAAGACTAAAAGTTATTTGAAGAGAAATCGCATTACCTTGCCTGAACGCGGTAATGCTTATCAAACTTATCAAAAACTGATGAGTATTGCACCAGATAATAAACGCGCTAAATCTTTGTTGAGACCTATTTTCAGGGCGTTTGATGATAATATCAAAGAACATGTGCGTAAAGATCGATTTTTACATCCACCAACAAATAATATGCACAACAGTGCATTAAAAATGTTGAAAATTTCTCCTGATCATCCTGAAAGTCAGCGAATTTTAAACAAAGTTATTAAAGCCTTGTTACGTAGTGCGCGTAAACAAATGGAGAAGAAAAAATATACCACCCCACATTATGACAATGCGTACTCTACCTACAAAGCCATTTTGAAATTGGATGCAAACAATAGAAATGCCAAAACAGGCATTGATACCATTGCCAATCGTTATTACTCGCTTGCAGTTGAAAAGCAAGAAAAAGGGTATACCAAAATCAGTGTGAAAATGATTGAGAAAGGTTTAGCGGTAAAGCCCGCTGATCCTGCATTGTTGGCGCTAAAAGAACAGTTATTATCCACTGGTGGCTCAGATTTACGCGATCCACATGAAGCAATGTTGCTTAAAGCCCGGCGACAAATTGCAGAAGGCAAGTTAAAACAACCTGTGGGTGATAATGCGTATGAAACTTATCAAATCCTGGTCAAGGTTGCCTCAGATCACCCCCAATTGGACAACTTATTGGAACTCATTGGGGATAAGTATACGGAAGAAGCGCGTGAAAAATATAATAACAAGCAGTGGCAACAAAGCTTAGCGCTGATTACCGACGGTTTGTCCATCATACCAGACCATTCTGGCTTAAATCAGTTAAAAGAAGATGTTTTGGTCAAATTGGCAGAATAATATTATCCAACAAGCGTGCAAGCTTTATCTTGTAAAACAAATTTTTCTCGTTCCACGCACTGCGTGGAATGTATTCAGGATGGACTGCGTCCAACTAAATCGTGACTATGCTGGTGCATAGTGACAAGAAAAAAAGACTAGAACAGATCGGCATCTCATGTTGCCGTAATTTAAAACTTAACAGTTAAGGAATATCCGATGCCAGAGGTTCGCAATTATACGCTTAATTTTGGCCCCCAACATCCTGCTGCGCATGGCGTACTGCGCCTGGTGTTGGAGCTTGACGGTGAAACCGTAGAGCGCGCTGATCCCCACATTGGTTTATTACATCGAGCAACCGAAAAGCTTGCTGAAACCAAACCATTCAACCAAAGTTTGCCCTACATGGATAGGCTTGATTACGTATCCATGATGTGTAATGAACATGCTTATTGTATGGCTGTCGAGAAACTTTTGGGCATTGAAGTTCCCGAACGGGGCCAATACATCCGAGTGATGTTTGATGAAATTACTCGTATTTTGAATCACCTGATGTGGCTTGGCAGTCACGCTTTAGACGTCGGGGCGATGACTGTATTTTTATATGCCTTCCGTGAACGCGAAGACTTAATGGATTGCTACGAAGCGGTGTCAGGCGCACGTTTGCACGCAGCTTATTATCGTCCAGGTGGAGTCTATCGTGATTTGCCTGACACCATGCCTAAATACGAAAAGACTAAGTGGCGCAGCGACAAAGACATTCGACAACTGAATGCCACTCGCGAAGGGACATTACTAGATTTCATTGATGATTTTACGCAACGTTTCCCAACGCACATTGATGAATACGAAACGCTATTAACCAACAACCGTATTTGGCGTCAACGTTTGGTGGATATAGGCATCGTTTCCCCGGAAAGGGCGTTGCAACTGGGGTTAACAGGCCCAATGTTGAGAGGTTCAGGGATTGAATGGGATGTGCGCAAAAAGCAACCCTATGAAACTTATCATAAAGTTGATTTTGACATTCCTGTGGGCATCAATGGTGACTGCTATGATCGTTATTTAGTGCGGATTGAAGAAATGCGTCAATCCAACAGTATCATCAAACAATGTATCAATTGGTTGCGAACCAATCCAGGCCCAGTTATTGTAGAAGATAATAAAATTACACCGCCCAAACGCACAGAAATGAAAGAAGACATGGAAGCCTTAATTCATCATTTCAAATTGTTCAGCGAAGGATACTGTGTGCCTGAAGGGGAAGTTTATGCAGCGATTGAACACCCCAAAGGTGAGTTTGGTATTTACATTATCTCTGATGGTGCCAATAAACCCTATCGCCTGAAAATCCGCGCCCCAGGGTTTGCCCATTTGTCTGCTATGAACGAAATGGCAAAAGGACATATGTTATCAGACGTAGTGACGATTATTGGTACGCAGGATATTGTGTTTGGGGAGATTGATCGTTAGATTTTCTCTGTGAACCAAGCTTTGCTTTTCGAGACGGGAAGCAGAGCTTCTTTGCAAACACTTTCAAACAGAATTTGGGGGTGAGAAAGACTGTTTATGTAGTTTTTGCCTTTTGACCAGGCTGGAGCTTAGGAACTAAGAAATTGAGCTATAGGACTTGTTAAAGTATGGATATAAAAGATTTTGTAAAAGAAACCCTTGTTGAAATATCAATGGGTGTATCTGAAGCTCAAAAAGCTGTAAATAAGTTGGGGGGATGTGTGAATCCAACAGATTGCCACGATCCTGCCCGCAATATTGGTATTGCAGTTTCAAAAACGGCTGATAATACCTACTTTGGTGTTTCGAGTCAAAAGAACGTTTTTCTTATAAGTTTTGACATTGCTGTTTCAGTCACAGAGGAGACTGGTACTGGTGCCAAGGCAAAATTAAATGTTGTTAATTTATTAAACTTGGGAATAAGTGGTGAATCCGGTAATATAAACTCGGTAGTAAATAGGGTTAGTTTCAAAATACCTTTGGCTTTACCGTAAACACTTATAAGGAAGACTTTAAGAATTTTCATGGTATGGGAAGTTGAGTATACAGATGAATTCGGAGAATGGTGGGATTCATTAACACAATCAGAGCGAGAACGTATTGGTGCCTTTGTCTCTTTGCTAAAAGAAAGAGGAACTCAATTAAGTTATCCTTATAGCTCCCAAATTAATGGTTCAAAACACGAACATATGAGAGAACTTAGAATTCAGCATAAGGGAGAACCATACCGAGTTTTATATGCTTTCGATCCAAAAAGGTGTGCTATTCTGTTATAGTAAAATTCCTATAAACATATACCATGATATGGAGTAATGAATAATACCAAATGAATAATAGTAAAGATTTAAGAGAGCGCGTAGTGAAATT
>JADGDF010000148.1 GCA_016745055.1 Thiotrichaceae bacterium
TCTTATTGATTTATATGATGAAATAATTGGAGTATGTGCCGGACTATGGAACTTTTATCTAGCTAATTGATTGATTTTTAACGGGATACAACTCTTTTGCTTCTGCTGCATTGACAGAACTTGAAGTAATTCCCAATATTAAACTTGGCAATGCTAAACAAATACCCAACATCCACGCCGCTAAACGAGTGGTGACAAAATGCCGCTTATGAACTTTCATAAACATCTCCATAAAGTTTGAATCAGAATTTACAGAATGAAAGAATTTTCGAAATCTCATTGCGAATGATTCAGTCATTCTTAAACACTATAGAAGCAGGGAGATGAAAAAATGTTAGCTTTTTGGAAAAATAATTTAATTTAAATTTATTATGTAGGAATATATTTATTAACTAAATACCACAAGAATGAAAAAAGTTGACAAGTTAAGTTTAGAAGCTATCCTGAACTCCTGAACTCCTGAACTCCTGAACTCCTGAACTCCTGAACTCCTGAACTCCTATGACATTAGACAATTACCTTGCCGAACTCCCTGATATTCTACAGTCCGAAGTAAAACAATTGTGGGCAAGCTATCAGGAAAATGTGACCGCAAAAGACCTGGCCTGCCTACAAGGTCAAACTCAAGTCCTTGCCAGTTTGCCTAAAGTGTGGGGATGCAGTCCTTTCATCGCCCATCAGTGTATTCGTCATCCTGAATTGCTTACAGATTTAATCCAGTCAGACGAATTGCTAACTGAGCCTGATGATTATATTCAGCGCTTAACGCAACTTTTACCTGAGGGTATCGCTGAAGATGAATTAATGCGCGTCTTGCGTATCTATCGACAACGGGAAATGGTGCGTATTGCCTGGCGCGATTTAGCGGGGTGGGCAACTTTAAATGAAACGCTGAAATCTCTTTCTGATTTGGCAGATGCTATGCTACAAGCCGCGTTGGATAAAGTTTATGAAATGACTGTCCAACAATTTGGAACGCCTTGCAACGCTGAAGGTAAGGCACAACTATTTGTGGTACTTGCACTGGGTAAATTGGGTGGACAAGAACTGAATTTTTCTTCTGACATTGATTTAATTTTTGCTTATCCCGAAGCAGGAGAAACAATTAATAGCAAGCGTCCACGGACTAATCAGGAATTTTTTGTACGCCTTGGACAAAAGTTTATTCATGTCCTAAATCATGTGACCCCCGATGGATTTGTGTTTCGAGTTGATATGCGATTACGTCCATTTGGCGATAGCGGACCATTGGCTATGAGTTTTGATGCATTGGAAGATTATTATCAAGTTCATGCACGAGATTGGGAACGTTATGCGTTGGTCAAAGCCAGGGTAGCCGCGGGAGATAAACAATCAGGTCATGCACTGTTAAAGAATTTGCGGCCTTTTGTATATCGTCGTTATCTAGATTTCCATGCCTTTGAAGCCTTACGGGAAATGAAGGCATTAATTGATCAGGAAACTCGTCGAAAAGGTTTACTCAATAATATTAAACTAGGGCGCGGTGGCATTCGCGAAGTTGAATTTACTTGTCAGGTATTTCAATTAATTCGTGGTGGTCGCCAACCTGCCTTACAACAACGACACTTGTTATCCGTATTGGATGTGCTAGAACGTGAAGACTTATTAACGACTGAAGCCGCAGATTATTTAAAAGAAGGGTATCGTTTCTTGCGCCGTGCTGAAAATCATTTACAGGCCATTGATGACCGGCAAACCCAAACATTGCCTGATGACTCAATGAATCAAATGCGTTTAGCTTACAGTATGGGATTTGAGCATTGGGATAAATTTATTAATCAATTACATTATCATCAAAATGTAGTCAATCACCAATTTTCGCAGGTCATTGCACCAGTTCAAGAAGATGGTGCTACCGCACCCGCTCAAAATCCTTGGCAAAGTCTATGGCTAGAAGGTTTACAAGATAATGAACAAGCACAAATTTTATTGACCCAAGCTGGTTATCAAGATGCCCAAGTTGCTGTGCAGAGATTACAAAAATTAATTGAGTCGCCAAAAATACAACGCATGTCATTAAAAGAAAGAAAACGACTTGATCAGCTCATTCCTCTATTACTTGTAAATTTACTTTCCTGCGATTGGCCAGACTTAGCCTTGTCACGTATTTTAGACTTGATTGAATCCGTGGCACAACGCAGCGTTTACTTAGCTTTATTGATAGAACGTCCCCAAGTATTGCAATTGTTAATACAGCTTTGCGCCCACAGTGAATGGATTGCCAAACAAATCACTCGTTATCCCTTATTACTTGATGAATTATTAGATAAACGACGATTATATGACCCTTTAAGTCCTACCGAATTAGACAATGCCTTGCAAGCACAGCTAGCTCATTTGCCCACAGATGATTTGGAATTACAAATGGACAGTTTGTGCCAATTCAAACGAGCTTATGTGCTACACGTTGCCGCATCAGAATTATCTAACCACTTAAATGTTGAAGTGGCCAGCGATTATTTAACCGCTTTGGCAGATACATTAGTTGGTCGGGCATTACATATGGCTTGGGCATACCTAGTGGAAAAACATGGTTATCCCATGTGTCGCGAAAATGGAGAATTGCGACAGGCCGAATTTTGCGTGGTCGCTTATGGTAAAGCTGGGGGGATTGAAATGAGTTATGGATCGGATTTAGACATAATTTTTCTGCATGACAGCCAGGGCGAACAACAGGAAACTGATGGTGATAAATGCCTGGATAATAATACATTTTTTATGCGTTTAGCCAGGCGCATTATCCATATTCTAACCACCAATACACCTGCGGGTAATTTATATGAAGTTGACTCTCGCTTGCGACCAGGCGGCAATTCTGGCTTGTTGGTTAGCAGTTTGAACGGATTTCAGCAATATCAACAGCAAGATGCTTGGACTTGGGAGCATCAAGCGTTGGTACGTGCCAGAGCCATTGCTGGTGATAAAACTTGTATGGATACTTTTGAAAAAATTCGTCAAGCAACTTTAATGGTGTCCCGCAAAACTGAAAAATTGAAGCAGGACGTGTTAGAAATGCGCAGTAAAATGCGAGATAATTTAGATAAAAGTAATGAAACAAAATTTGATATTAAACAAGGGGTTGGTGGTATTGCTGATATTGAATTTATAGTTCAATATTTGGTTTTACGTTGGGCAAAAGAGTATCCGCAATTGCTTGAAACTACAGGTATGTTACCCATGTTAAAGTTATTCGTTACATACCAATTATTATCTCAAACAGCTTGTGAACAATTAAGTGATGCTTATCGTGTTTATCGTAGTGAAACTCATCGGCTAGTGTTGCAAAATCAAAAAGCAGTGGTAGATAGTCAAAAATTTGTTGTTCACCAAAACCAGGTTGTACATTGGTGGCAAACAACGATTGAAACGTAAGTTAGTACGTTTTGGAAGTGTCGAAACGTTATTAATACGAATTAGACAATAATTCATTTTTTGATTTTTTATGAAATGGTTTTGTGTAAGAAATGGTATGAAATAAACCACGTTACCAAATAAAGTAATTTTTTCATAATCATTTCTTACATAAATAATGTGTTGTAATTACCCACTTTTGCTAAATTGCTTTGTCTCCAATCCAATGAGAGACTAACCCATCAGCTAGTTTAGGCTCAAACCAAGTTGATTTGGGTGGCATAACTTGTTCAGCATCCGCAACGGCCATTAAATCACTTAAACTGGTTGGATATAGCGCAAAAGCAACCGCCATTTCTCCACTATTCACTCGTTTTTCCAACTCACCTAAGCCACGAATACCGCCCACAAAATCAATGCGTTTGTCTCGTCTAGGATCGGTAATATCTAAAATCGGCCCAATTAAGTGATCAGCTAATAAACTGACATCCAAACGGGCCACGGGATCAGTCGGTATTTTGGCTTCGTGAATATTCAGTTGATACCATTGCCCCGCCAAAAACATACCAAATTCACCATGTTTTTGTGGTTTAACAGGACGATCACTGGTTTTTAATGTGAAATTCTGCTGTACTTTTTCTAAGAAATTAGCAGGTGCCAAACCATTTAAATCTTTGATAACTCGATTATAATCCAAAATTTTCATTTGATTGTCAGGAAATATGACAGAGAGAAAATAATTATAAGGTTCATCTCCCGTATGAGCTGGATTAGCTGCTTTTCTTTGTGACATCACCCGAGACGCGGCTGCAGAACGGTGATGACCGTCAGCAATATACAAACAACCCATCTTATCGAACGTGGTAGTAATCGTTTCGATATGGTTTGAATCTTTAATTGCCCACAATTTATGAACTACGCCATCATCTGCAGTCACATTAACTTCTGGTGCTTGTTGCAGCAAAGTTTCAACCAAAGTATCAATGATTGCATGATGTTTATAAGTTAAAAAGACAGGCCCTGTTTGGGCATTTAATACATCAATTTGTCGCACTCGATCATCTTCTTTGTCAGGACGAGTAAATTCGTGCTTACGAATACGATTAGTGTCATAATCTGCAACGTTGGCAACGGCAACTAATCCTGTTTGTTGATGTTCACCCATGATCAAATTATAAAGATAATAACAAGCCTGCGTATCTTGTTTGATAATTTGCTTTTCTAACATCGTTTGCAAATTTTCAGCCCCTTTAGCATAAACTTCAGAGTCATAAGGGTTTGTGCCCACAGGTAAATCAATTTCAGGTTTGGAAATGTGCAAAAAGCTCCAGGGTCGTCCTTGTGCTCTTTCGCGCGCTTCTTCCGTATTTAATACATCATAAGGAGGAGCAACCACATCATTGGCATGCTCAATTGTTGGACGTAAACCGGCAAATGGGAGAATTAAAGGCATAATCATTCCTTTTTGTTTAAAATTTTTGCTTCACAATACGTCAATATGTGTTGTTTGTTTCGTTAAAAAATAACTTTGTTTGAAAATAACTATACTATAGCGTATAGCTTTTTGAAATATTTCTACAGCTTTGCTTTAACTTTTTTCACTTTTTCAGGTACTATACTTTGGTTAAGGTTTATACGCATTTATAGTTGTAATATGTGTGATTGAATCATATCTTAGTGATATGAACAAAAAGTTGGTAGAACTAATCACAAAATTTAATAATTTCTAGGTTCATCCAGACTTTACAATAAAAATTTTGAGCACTTTCGCAAATTGTCATACTGACACTTGTTAGCTGTCGTTTGATAACAGCACATGATTTACTTGCAACTCAGATTTTAGGATAGTGATATGCCAGTCAATAATCCTCGCCATTCCCGTTTCTTCTGGCGATCGCCCGCCATGTTTGGTCTTGTGGATTCAGGTCGTCAGTTTAAAGAGATAAATGCTGCTTGGGAACATACTTTAGGTCTGACAACAGGCCAATTGCTGGCAAAAGATTTTATCAGCTTTATCCACCCAGAAGATCAAGCTTCTACTCAATATTATTTTGATCGGTTAGAAGCAGGCATGGCCTCGGTCTCATTTTCTACTCGTTTTAGGGATACAGAAGGCAACTACAAACAGGTTTTGTGGCAAATCAATACGGCCGCTTCTCAAGATTACGCTTACTATCTTGTTGGAATAGATATTACTGGCCGTGAGCAACCAATGATTGCAGACGAAATGTTGAGCGTCTTGCAAGAAGGTGTCGTATTGCAATATGCCAATGGTACCATCGGTGCCTGCAACCCCAGTGCTGAAAATATTTTAGGTTTACCTGCTGACCAAATGATGGGTTGGACATTGATTGATCCTGATTGGCATATGATACATGAGGATAATTCTCCCTTACCCGCTGAAACCCATCCAGCCATTTGTACTTTGCGTACTGGCCAATCATTTTCCGATGTGGTCATTGGCGTGGTCAAAACAGATGCGACAACCACTTGGATTCGCGTTAACACTTATCCGTTGTGGCGAGATGATGTCACTACGCCTTATGCAGTAGTCATTTCTTTTTCTGACATTACCCGTTACATGGAAACCCAGAAGAGCCAAATTCCAGCCCAAGAACAGCCGGCCAATGTTTCCGAATATGATCTATGGGACTGGCATCTGGAAGATAATACCATTACTTTTTCTTCTAATTGGAAACGCATGTTGGGGTTTGATGATGGGGAATTGGCAGATCATGTTGATAGTTGGCATCAACGCATTCACCTATCTGATTACAAACGGGTGATTGCAGATATTCAAAATCATTTAGACGGCCTAACCCAAGTGTGCGAAAACACACATCGTATTCAGCACAAAAATGGTAATTATCGTTGGGTAAAATGTCGTGCTGTTGTGATTCGCGATTCAAATAACAAACCTCATCGCATGGTAGGTACGCATGTTGATGTTACAGAACCACGGCGCTTAGAAGAAGATTTACACGAAACTGAAAAAATGTTTCGTCAGCTCATGGAATTAGAAACAGATGGCATTTTATTGGTAGATGTAGAAACTTTGGATGTTTTAGATGCCAACAAATCTGCCGCCACTATGTATGGTTATTCACGCAATCAGCTATTGACCATGAAAAAAACAGAGCTGTCTGCACAACCTGATAAAACTGAAGCGTCTATCAGAAAAGCAGTTAAATATAGCTCTAGTAAATTTCATCGCCGTCAAGATGAATCTGTTTTCCCCGTCCAAATTCAAGCCAATGCTTTTATTTGGAAAGGTAATCAAGTCATGATGCTGACCATTCGAGACATGACTGAGCAACAGCGTATTGAAAATGCGTTATGGGAAAACGAGGCTAAATATCGTCAACTTTTTGAAGCTTCTTCAAATGCGACTATTATTTTTGATGCAAACTCTCAGTATGTGTTTGACATCAATCGGGCAGCAGTTGACCTGTATGGTTATAGTAAAGAAGAATGGTTGCATATGACCACAGAGGATGCTTCGGCAGAATCCAATAAAAAACGAGCAGCATTTGCATCAGACAACAAAAAAATTCAGCATATCCCTCTACGTTGGCACAAAAAAAAGGATGGTACCGTATTTCCCGTTGAAATTTCTACAGGCAGTAGTTACTTATTTCAAGGACGCTCACTGATTTGTGCCACAGTGCACGATATTACTGAACGTAAATCGCATGAAGAAGAAATTCGCCGTGAAAGAGACTTTGTTACCACCTTAGTACAAGCATCACCTGCCTTCTTTTTTGCCATCAATCCTGATGGTAAAACGCGCATGATGAACAACGCTATGTTAACTTCGTTGGAATATGAAATTGATGAAGTTGTTGAAACTGATTACTTAAACACATTTGTCCCAGAAGAAGAACGTTCAATCGTTTCAGCAGAGTTTGAAGGCTTAGTCAAAACTATGCAGCCGACTTTGATGGAAAGTCATGTTATTACCAAATCAAACAAGCACTTACTCCTAGAATGGCATGGTCGTGCAATTGTCAAAGCCAACGGCGCTTTAGATTATTTATTTGCAGTTGGGATTGACGTGACAGAACGGCGTAAAGCGCAGGGTCACCTACGTCTATTCAAATCTATTATTGAAGCATCTCAAGAAGCGATTGTTATTAGCGACCCTAAAGGCAGTCTTATTTATCTCAACCCAGCCCATGAGCGATTATTTGGTCGTTCATTACAAGATACCTCCAATTTACGTGACTTTTATCCTGCCCAATCGTTGGAAAGTTTGGAAAGCGGGATTATGCAATCCCTCACTGAAGGAGAAAGTTGGGAAGGTGAACTTGAACTCATTGACCAAGATGACAATATTATTCCTGTCTGGCAGCGGGTAGATGCTTTGCGAGATTCACATGGCCAAATTTCTTACATTTTTGCCTTAATGCATGACATCAGCGAACGGCAACGCATGTGGCAAACTTTGCGCAAGCAATGGGAAGAACATCAGATGATTTTCAATCATGTGCCCGCCATGATTTGGTACCGAGATAGTGATAACCGTTTACTCAGGGCCAATAAACTTGCAGAAGAAATCTTTGGAAGAGGGGATACCTTAGCTGGCCAGTATACAAACTGTGAAGAAGTGATTCAACTGGGACGTGCTGTTAATGGCGTTATTCAACAATATCGAAGTGCTAATGGCGATTCTGGTTGGATGCAAATTGACAAAATTCCCTATCGAGATAACCAAGGTAATATCACGGGCGTAATTGTTTTTGCCATTGATATGACTGACTACAAACAAACACAAGTCTCGCTACAAGCTAGCGAAGAACGTATGTACTTGGCAGTAGAAAATATGCCAGCGATGTTAGTTGCTTTTGACCGAGAAGGCAGCATTGTTATTTGGAATCGTACCTGTGAAGTCATTACAGGCTTTTCTTCAAGCGATATTGTTAACAGCCATAAAGCATTACAACTTCTCTTTCCCGATGCAGGTGATCGACGCCGAATGATGAGTAAATGGCATACTTTGGAGGAAGGACAAAATTACTGGGAAACTAGAATTGCTTGTAAAGATGGTCATTTAAAAACCATTTCTTGGACCAGTGCTTGCAAGCAATATCCTATTCCAGGTTGGCATGCCTGGCATATTGGACAGGATATTACTACCAGTCGCAAAGTAGAACATTCTTTCCGTGAAGCTGAGGCATTATTAGCTTCGGTGATAGAATTATCAAAACTGGGCGTATGTTTAATGGATGACAGAGGTCGATTTATTCAAGTTAATCGAGCTTTTGCAGATTTATATGGCTATCATCCAGATGAAATGATAGGGGAACCTTTTACCATCACACTTCCGCCAGCTGTGCATAATGATGCTGTGCGTCAATATTACAGTTTATTAATGACACAGGAAGAACCCACCTTAATAAAATGGCAAAATGAACAACATCGCAGTGGCCGTTTATTTGGGATGCAAATTATGAGTAGTCGCGTTATTTTAGAGGACAGGCGACGTTTATTATTAAGTGTTGTCAGTCCTTGGGAAGAATCAAATCAATAAGTACTAGCATTTTGGATTAATTATTGCTAGGCTTAGTAGTATAAGAAAATAATGACTAAATAAATACTTATTGGGGACTGGGGAACAATAGCGTTAGGTAGTCTCTACCAGCTTTCAATCTTAGAATAAATGCAAAATTGCTGTCTAGCTTCCTCAGTAGGATGATATGGAATAGCAAGCTTTTGCGCCTAAATAAATAGTCAGTTTCCCTTGGCATAGAGCAGAAATATTAATCCATTATATATTCTATAAACTCTTATGTTTATTATTTGAGTTGCTTTCATTAATCAGTTATATTATACCAAGTTGTACCTGAATGATGATGAAGATGAAAAAGTTACTAATACTTATCATTGTGCCATTTTTGCTGACGAGTTTGGTCGAAACCGCATGGGCTGCAAATTCAACGCATGTTAATCGACTAAAGGATTCTAAAAAGTGCCCACGCTGCAATTTAAGTAGTGCTAACCTGGCAGGCGCAAAATTACCTCGTGCCCAATTAACTGGCGCAAACTTACGCAGTGCAAAGCTCAGAGGCACCAATTTACGTAGTGCAAATCTCAAACGGGCAAATTTAACAAGCGCTAAGTTGAGACGCGCTAATTTAAGAGGTGCACGCCTAAATGGCGCTAAATTGCGGAATGCTAATTTACGGGGCGCTAATTTAAGAGGTGCTGACTTGCGAAATGCCGATTTAAGAGGCGCAAATTTTAAAGGTGCGATTCTTAAAGGTGCTAAATTAACAGGGGCAAAAGTTAAAGGAACTACTTTTACAGGCGCTGTTGGCGCTAATCTCAAAGGAACAAAAAAGTAAAAAATCAGAGGTGATTATATGAAAATGCTTCGAAATACGCTTTTAATCATCTCAATGCTATTGGTTACACACCTTGTTAGTGAACCGTATCGGTATGC
Source organism: Thiotrichaceae bacterium (assembly GCA_016745055.1). GTDB lineage: Bacteria > Pseudomonadota > Gammaproteobacteria > Beggiatoales > Beggiatoaceae > JADGDF01. Next base: position 9,815 of record JADGDF010000148.1, read on the forward strand.
ATATGCAGCTAATCCAACCCATGTCAAGAAAGTTAAATCCTCAAAGAAATGTCCACGTTGCAATCTATCTAATGCTAATCTTCGAGGTGTTAAGTTATCGCGTGCTAAATTACGCGGTGCTAATTTAAAAGGTGCACGTTTAAGAGGGGCTAATTTAAGAGGTGCAGATTTAAGAAGTGCTAATCTCTCTAAAGCCGAATTACGTAGAGCTAATTTACGAAGTGCCCGATTAAGCAGTGCAAATATGCGGCGGGCCAACTTGCGTGGTGCGAATTTACGTGGTGCACGTATGAAGCGAGCTAATTTATCCAATGCTAATTTAAAAGGTGCCAATTTACGAGGGGCAGATTTAAGAAATGCAAATTTAAAAGGCGCTAATTTAAGAGGTGCTAAAATAAAAGGCGCAAAGCTTAAAGGGGCTAAAGGGGCTAATTTAAAAGGCACAAAAAAGTAAACTTATCCTAACACACCTTTTTAAACAACAAATTAATGGACGTTCGCACTACCCACATTTTATTTTAATCAAGGTGTGGGTTTTTCTTTGCTTAAAAACCCCTATTATTTATATAATTGAAATTACATATGTTGTCGATATATAGTAGACTAAAATTATCAAGATTATTTTGCATACATTATTCACAGCGAGGTAAATATGGCTCTAACACTCACAGAAAATGCTGCTCAACATATTCATAAGTTTTTAGATAGCCGTGGAAAAGGAATTGGTATTCGGCTTGGGGTAAAAACTTCTGGTTGCTCAGGCATGGCGTATATTTTAGAATTTGCTGATACTGTCAGAGAAGAGGATGAAGTGTTTGAATCTCAAGGTCTAAAAATTTTGGTTGATCCCAAAAGTTTGGTGTACATTGATGGTACAGAACTAGATTTTGCCCGTGAAGGATTAAATGAAGGATTCAAATTTAACAATCCCAATGTCAAAGATGAATGTGGTTGTGGAGAAAGCTTTACAATTTAATGTGTAACTTTACAACAATAAATCATGCGTTTCTGGAAGAATGCAAGATTATTTTGCTAAATAGACTTGAATGTCATCTCACACTAAGAACCTGTTTAAAGTCATTGAAAAAGTCAAAAGTTTGTCAGATAATGAAGTAATGAGAAAAACATACCCCAGCAACCTAAGTGGCAAACAATTTGAACAAATC
>JADGDF010000282.1 GCA_016745055.1 Thiotrichaceae bacterium
TCCGCCATCAATTTGATTCACTTATCGAAACAATAGATTTTATTTTTTCAAAACAAAGTTATTTTTAAGGGTATGAATGAATAGGAATATTACTATAATGCCAGTAAACTGTTGAATACGGTGGAAAGTCTTTAGGCGGGTCTTCCCAACTACAACCATTTTTCAGTCAATAGAATATACCATCAAGAATTTCTCTATATGTCCACTTTGTTGGACAGGTTCGTTTTTTCTTTGCTAACAGTTCAATTAGCAAGGGTTCTATTACTATCCACTCTTGAGTACTTAGGTTACTTGAATAAGCCATGGCTTCATTATTTCATCTTAACAGGTCTTAGTTTTATTCTTGTTCTCTAAAGACTTCAAATGGGTTCTATAGACGCCATATGCCTCCAACTCGCTTGTGCACTTTGCAAAATAAGTTCTTCTATTTCTACTTAATCAATATTTGTCAATTCAAAGCAAACATTACCTGCTTCATTGGACAAAATTCGCAGATGATAACCAAATCCTGAGTTGGCAAGGTGTTTGGCGGCTTGGTATAAACCAATGCCGTAACCTTCCCGTGAAGGTACTGGCCCTGCTAGTAAGTTTGCAGCAATTTGTTCTGGAATTTCACTACCATCATCGCAGACCAAAAACTGTAACTTTTGATCTTCGTCTACAATTAACTCAACATCTATCTGTAATTCAGGTTCTCGGCTTCGTTTCATTAAAGCATTTTGTAATAAATTTTCTGCTACGTTGTAAAATAAACTTTCAGGCACTGGTGGACTTTTACTTTTAATATCCTCTGAAAAAGTAATAGGACTTTTCCCATAACGGGCACATAAATTTTCCCACCATAAATTGACTGGCACTAAAGAGTAAGTTAATTTGCTGGGTTCTTGCAAGTTATCAAGCAGTCGTTTTAAACGCTGTGCTAAATTGGGAATTTGGCCTTGTAAAAATCGCTGTGTATCACCAAATTCTGAAGGCTGGCACGTCTCAATGGCTGTGCTCATCCCGTGCAAAGTCTGAAGTAAGTTTTTAATATCGTGAGTTAATTTTGCGCCTGTTTCGTAAATCGCCTGTAAATGTGCATTTTGGGCAAAAGCATCTTGACGTCGTTTGGTTTGATGAAACCGTTCGACTAATTGAATTAATAATTTAACTAAAAAATATTGACTACTGTTAATGCGGTAGTGAGAACAAACGGTTACTTCTAGCGTGCCTGCATCAGACTTTACTTCTATCATTACTTGTTTTTTGGCAATTTCACCTAATTGCTCTTTCTCTGAATATAAAGAACAACGCCACTTAATGCCTGTTATCCATGGCAGTGCCATTAATTGCTTTAAACTAATACGTAAAAATTCTTGTGGCGTGGTTCCTTTATAGTTTTGTGGTTGTGCAATATTATCTAGCCATTCTTCAAATGAACTGCCAACATAAAATAAATGTTGTGTCCATAATCGATCTGCATTTTTTTCATGGGTTAACATTGCCCATAACCAGCTTGTGATTAGGAGAAATAAGGCCACAGCAATTGCAAATTGGAAAATGGCAAATGGATAATCGACTTTACTGCTAAACATCAACACTAAACTGCCTAAAGCAATAATAGTAATGAGTAAAGAAACAATCAAACCGTGTAGAAAATCAACGTGATAACGATATTCTCGTGTGTTATCTGTGTTAATAAATAACAAAATGCCAGGAATAAGTAATAAGCCGTACTGTAACAACAGTTGGTTTGGAAGAATAAACCAAACATGTTCAGAGGTAATATGCATAACAAAAAGTTGGTGAATACTAATAGCAAATAGTTCTACAATCAAAAAAACAATGGCAATTAAATTAGCAAATCGGTCACGTAGCCAAACTAAGTCCCTCCCTCCCATCAAGCCAATCAAAAATATTTGCCAACCTGTCATAATCCAGGGATTGAGGAAAAAGGTTGCAGCGATGATGAAAATGCCTAAAAAAATAGGATGCTTTTTGTTGATGACTTCTCCTCTTCGCCAAAGCGGTTGCCACAATAAAAATAATAGGCAATGGAGAAAGAAAAAGACATAGGCAAGAAAATCATTGCTCCATAAGCTTAAATGTAAGCTGATTAAAACAAATCCAAGTAATCGATGTTCATGTTTTGGTAACAACATTAAAGCAACCATCTACCTATTCCTATTGGGAGGTTTTTGCCAAGTTGGCGTTAAATCATTGTGCCTGATTTTCTTTAGAACCTGTTTAAAGTTTTTTTAGAATGATAGCCAAAAAAGCTAGCATAACGAACTGTAGACTAGAATTGAGGTTTCTTTCGCAGTTTTTCCAAAGTCTTTGACACTTATCTAACCAAGCAAAAGACCTTTCAACAATCTATCGCTTGGGCAAGACTTTAAAGGTGTGTAGTTCACTACGTTTGACGACTTCCACTGTTGCTTGGAGTTTATGTTTTACTTCTTTGGCAAAAGGGGCTTCGGTATATCCACCATCTACTAACACTTTTTCTACACCAGACAATTTGCAACGTTCAAAAGCTTCCAAAGCTCCCTTCCTATCTGTTACATTAGCC
>JADGDF010000283.1 GCA_016745055.1 Thiotrichaceae bacterium
GAATCACATTGGTGCTATCTGGAATTTTATCCAGTATTATAATCATTATATATCAACAATATAATTTAATTTATATCACTACTTCCAAGGGACTACCCAGAATTTTAGTGCTTAGCGAGTTTCCAGAAACACCCAACAATACGTTTTGGCAACTGTTTAGCGCTAACCCTAGCAAGATATTAACGGCCAGGCTACACTATCAGCATAATCTTGCTGAATTAGGAAGTATTATTAACCAGTTGTTTAAGTTTTATAAAATGGAGGGCGTTATCATGCCATATACCGTTCAAGACTTCGCTAAAGATTGTATAAAAGATAACTTAGATATGCTGAGTCCAGAGGAAATTTTAGAGAAGTTTTCACTACAAGAACGTTTAACAGGCTTTTCCTCTGAGGACGTGCTAAAAAATATTCCACAAGAGGACTTGGAAAAGTACCTTGCAAGCCTCAAAAAGCACTAATGAACATTAACGACGCCATTGTGCATCTACCATATACTTGTCATATACTGTTAGCTCGCTCATGATATGGCAAGTTTTGAAAACCTGCCAGTCTGTTTTTTCAAGTCACGTAGGGTCGATGTAGCGAAGCGGAATCGATCATACCCAGGTAGTTGGTTTACACCGACCCTACATGGCTGTTTGGTTCATTAGCCAGAAGGGGAGTTGTAGAATGCAAACAGTGAGTTTAAACTTTTTCATAGTTTCCCCTTCTTTAGCAGTTTTTACAGATCACTGCATAATTTCAGAAGGTGTTTTAAGTATGGAACAATACCTAATTCTATCTTTATCTTCTTGGCTCATTTTCCCTTCATCCTGTTCCATACCTTCTGCAAAAGTGAGCCATAACCCCTTACAACGCTTAAGTTTACGAGAAAATTTCATAGAGTATTTGGAGGGTACAACATCAAGTGTATCTAAAAAAGGAAGGAAAAACATAGTTTTTCGCTGCTCATAAGGAAGTGGGGAATAGTAACGATAAAATAATGTATTCATTACTTCGTGGGCATGGGTTTTATAGTTTGTCGCCAACCGTATTTTTTTGGTCTTTGATAGTTTTAACTCAACTAATTCTCTGGTATTTTCAGGAAAACCACTTTCAAAGTAAATATCCGTTAACATACGAGTATCTCTTTGTTTGTCAATTAACTCTAATGCCTGGACAAACAGTAAATCTGATACAAATGGTCTTGAGAATTTGACTAAAAAAATAGGTGATATAAGAATATCTCGCCACTTATCCGTATAATTACCTATTTCTTCAGAAAACTGCTCAAAAACTGAACCATTTAAGTATTTATCCATAGAATAGTTTTGTTGTCGGCAATAAGTGGCTATTTTTCCTTCAAAATTAATCACAGACTCAATGATTGCCTGTTCATCAACTGTGTTCAATGACAAAAGATGCTTCACTAGTTTGTCGTCAAGCGAATCTGCTTTAAAATCATAGGAACCTATTTTGGTTCCTTGTCTAGCCATCTCTTTACGAAACAATTCATCCAATAGGATGTTATTTACTGCTATCGTGAGTTTAAAAGCTAGCAATTGAAATAATGGATGTTGGCGTGCTTGTAGCCACTTGCGTAAAGCAATAATTTGCTCAAGCTTTTCCTTCTGAGCCTTAAGACCTTTTTGAGGCACTTCAAGTAAAGCCTGATAACTCCAACTGGAAATATGAGCCATTAATGTGGCTAATTCTTTTGGTGACTGCTCCTCAATATTTGTTGGTAATTCTTCCATGGAAATGGGAGGAGCAATTTTCTCACCATAGACTACACAACTAAGGCTAACAAGTAAGAAAAAGGTAAAAACTTTGTTGTAACGAATTATCATAACTGTAAACTCCAAAGTCTAACCTGGCCTATCTAGTTAATTATCTTTTTCTTCCTTAAAAGTGAGCCATTGCCCAACTTCCATATAATTGATTATTATACGGTGTTCTACTGGAATCACATCAGTATTAGTTATAAAGGGAAGAAAAAGATGAGTTAAGCGAAATCCATAAGCCCTTGGTTTGTTTTCCACATAACGTTCGAGTAAACCGATTACATCACCAGCAGTAGTAGCATGTCCAAAACTAAGTTGTACTTTCATGTTTATTTGTTGTTTTGCTCTTTTTCTATTTTCCAGATCAAACCACGATCAGCCTTATAGCCCCTATAGTCTCCTGTTTTTTGTCTAGAAACTGCACGGATTTTTAGGGCTTTCACTAACAATGGTTCTATTTTTAGTGCTTTATCAGCATCAGCTAATGCTTTAGGGTAATCTCTTACATGTCGCCATAGTTGGGCACGTTCAACTAAAGCGTTTACGTCTTGAGGGTTTTCTTCCAGTGTTTGGTTAAGTGACTTTAATTTTTCACGGTTGCCAATCCACCGACTTTCAGTAAAGTCTACCTGATAACCTTCCATATTGCCCATTGCTTTTTTTGCTTTGGCACGAAGCTCAAGAAGGGAAGACGAAGCTTGAAGTGCTACGGCCTTGTCTAATGTTGTCACTACATCAGCATAGCTTTCTATCTTCATTTGTTTAGCTGCTATTTTT
>JADGDF010000149.1 GCA_016745055.1 Thiotrichaceae bacterium
TAATAACTTACATCCAAACTGTTCTACCAGAGATTTTGTTTCCTCTGACTTATGAAAAGAAGCATTATCCATAACAAGTACTTGGCCAGGTTCTAACACAGGTAACAAAACATCTCCTAAATAAGTGTTAAACAAACCAGTATCCATAGCTCCTTCATAAATAAAGCGATAATAGTAGAATTATTGAGTGCTGCAATAATATTTACGTTCTTCTCACGCTTTCCCTTAGTGTACCCAAATACCTTATGGCCTTTTGATGACCAACCATACTCTCGGGATATATTAGGTTTTATACCGCTTTCATCAATATACACACATTTCTCTTCATCTATAGAATTGATTATTTGTTTAAATTCTACTATGAAATTTGTTCTAATCGCGCATTTTTTGGTGTTTGAGTTTTTCCCATTGTTCAAACTCTGGAAAGCACCGCTTCATCTGTATTTCCAGCCAAATCCGGTTTTTTTCGTCTGTATTTTCTAACCATTCCGTTAGCCATTCTAGTGTTGATTCTTTTGGAATCATTTTTTGAACTTTTCCTTTTAAAATCCAATTCGCATCGTAATCTGTAGCCTTTATCAATGCCATTATGAAGTTAAATGAAGGTTGTTGCTTACCTACTTCAACATTTTTGAGGTAGCTCCTACTAACACCTAATAAGTCAGAAAATGCTTGTTGAGTCATATCTAATTCTTTTCTTATTTGTTTGATTTTACTATTTATTTCCATTTAATGGTTTCTTTTAGACCAAAAAGTATTAACAGTGGTTTTATTTAGACCTAAATTTTAACTTGTCCAATGATATTAAGCAGATAGTAAAGACTATTTGTTATTGTTGGTCAAGCCCGTCTCATTCACTGTGCCTTTGAGCGCGTTTAAGAAGTTTGGGCGGGGAGACGTTTTTACGAACAAACCGATGTGCCATTAACTGCATTACGTCAATGAGTACGAATGCAAGAGCACGAATAGTAGATTATTTTCCAGTCTCCCATTTTTGAGAGCAGAGAACGAGTTTAAATAACTTTTAGCGTAGAGTAAGTCGTCATGGCCTTTTTAGGAAAAGATAAAACACCGTTTGATGTGGTTCAAAAAGAAACCAATACGGCCGAATGGTTGCCTTATGGTATTGGGATTGATGTCCATAAATTATTTGCTTTTGTGTCTATCGCTGTGCCTGATTATAAAACAGGTCAGGTGATTGATTTTTATAAAAAAACAGATATTAATGCGTTAAAAATTGAACAAATTGAACATTGGATTTGTGAAGATGTGTTAGTGGGTTTAGAACCCCCGTTTAATTTTGTGATTGAGTCGACCTCAACTTATCATTTTCCGTTTATCCGCCATTTTTCTAGTCGAATGCGGCCTATTGTAATTAATCCGGCCTTGGCGGGTAAGGAATTGAATTGGGAAAACCACCTTCATTCAACTTCATAATATCGTTAATAACGACAACAAACTACAGCTCAGATTGGATTTTAAAAGGAGAAGAAAATACTTCCAAAGCAGTAAACAAAGAACCAATAGCTGAATGGATAGTTCAATGGTTAGAAAATGCAGACGAAAAGAACCGGATTTGGCTAGAAATACAGATGAAGCGCTGCTTTCCCGAGTTTGAACAATGGGAAAAACTCAAACACCAAAAAATGCGCGATTAGAACTAATTTCATAGTAGTAAAACATAAACTCCAAGCAACAGTGGAAGTCGTCAAACGTAGTGAACTGCACACTTTTAAAGTCTTGCCCAAGCGGTGGGTTGTTGAAAGGTCTTTTGCTTGGTTAGATAAGTGTCGAAGACTTTGGAAAAACTGCGAAAGAAACCTCAATTCTAGTCTACAGTTCGTTATATTAGCTTTTTTGGCTATCATTCTAAAAAAACTTTAAACAGGTTCTAAGAGCAACTCACGTCAGCGAGACGCTAGTTAGTTGCCCCGACACGTCCGGTCCTCAATACGGCAACTGCGTACTTCGTTGCACTACGCACTCCGTTAACCTACTCCACACGACTTGACGCTGGGATTGTCCAAAAATGCCGAAAAACGCACAGAAGGACTATCGCTTCTTGTTTTCCCATATTTTTGGACCCCAGCTAGTCGCGGACTACTCGACCGCCTCTCCATGCCTCGGCAACGATAGAAAAGTTATGGAATGTCGGCACTGTTGATTCAGAAGGGATAGTAAAGAATGGAAGTACTCATAATAAAAAACAAAAATATGCCTGTAAAAGTTGTGGTAGGCAGTTTATGGAAGATCCTTAAAATAAAAACAGAGAGATTCCAAAAGAAACGATTACCCTGCTTAATAAATTATTATTAGAACGCTTGTCTTTAGCAGTAATAAGTTGAGTGACAAGATTGTCTGCAAAAACTATGTCAATAACAAATATGAACGAATTGAGCGCAAGGTGAGTGATAAAAAAGTGCCCAGCAAGCTGACAATGGAATGTGATGAGGTTTGGTCATTGGTTCAAAACAAGAAAAACAAACAAGGATTATGGTTTGCCTTAGATATCAAAGCCAGAGAAATGTAGGTGTTTAGGTCGGTGAGAAAGCGTTCAGGTGCCCAAAGTTTGTGGCAATCTTTGCCACCTGTTTATCGGCAGTGTGCAAAGACCGGATTTTTGGGAAGCGTACAGTGCTTCCTAGTAAAAAAGACATCAAGTTATTGGGAAACAAACAGGGCTTAACAACCATATTGAACGTTTTAATTGTAATGGAGGCTGCTGGTGGCAAGACTAGTTAGGAAGACATTATCCTTCTCTATAATTTTATGTATATCACTAACCATGTAGGACTACCGAATTTCGAAAGTGGTCTATTAATTAAGGCTTCACAGGCTGTAAAGTTTGATGTGTATGGGCTAAAATCATAGCAATAATTTCCATCGGTTGTTTACTATTATTTTTAATAGGTTTTAAACTTAAACGCACAGCATTGGGTAAACTTTGTCTTTTCTTGCCTTCCCATTCATCTTCCCACTCATTCTCCGAGTCAAACTTATCGTCAATATATAAATATTCAAACGAGGCTTTATAACCTTCAAAAGCCAATAATGATTCAGCCTTTTCCTCTTCTAATCTCTCCATTGGATTATCAGCAAACGCAGGGACAGTCCGTAATTCCACGCCTTTTTCCTTCTCACTGAGCAATAATTGCCAAGCAGTTAATCTTGATTTTCTCCCTGGCGAAACCGTCGATACCCAACTCAATTTGTCCTCTTCACCTTCAAAAAATACGTATTCTTTTTTCTCTTTTTCATCAACATAGCTATGTGCAAATGCACCCGTAATGGCCCGTTCAATTTGCAATACAGTCAACACAGTATCTAGACTTTCATCCAAATGGTTTCCTGTACGTGTCCAGTCTTGGAGAATCACGTTCATGCCCATTGATAACACCAACATCACCAGTGCAGATAGGCTGACTGCAACCAGTACTTCTAGCAAAGTAAATCCAACATTTAGACTTCGCCGTACGTCAATTCGCTTTTGATCCATCGTTCAACCAATTTTTTACTTTGTTCAGGGTAATTTTCTAGCATTATTTTACTGGCTTGTGCGACCTGTGATAAGAGTGATTGGTCGCGCTCAATATTAGCAATGCGGAGGTTGAGCAAACCTGTCTGTTTTGTGCCCAAGACTTCACCTGGGCCACGAATGTCTAAATCACGCTGCGCAATTGCAAAACCATCATGAGTACTGCGAATGGTCGTCAGTCGAGTTTTCGCAATTTCGGATAATGGCTGCTGATATAACAAAACACAATGACTTTCCACATCACCTCGTCCCACTCGTCCTCGTAATTGATGTAGTTGCGCCAGCCCCAAACGCTCTGCATTTTCAATAATCATCAAACTCGCATTGGGAACATCTACCCCGACTTCAATCACCGTTGTGGCAACCAATAAATGAATTTGTCCTTGTTTAAATGCCTGCATCACGGCCTCTTTTTCTTTGGATTTCATGCGTCCATGCACTAAACCAATCGTCAAATTTGGCAAATGAGCAGTTAAATAGGCAAAGGTATCTTCCGCCGCTTCCAACTGCAAGGTTTCTGACTCTTCAATCAACGGACAAACCCAATAAGCTTGCCGCCCTTCAAGACATACTTGCTCAATTCTGGTGACAATTTTATCCCGTCGCACATTGGCCATAATCGCTGTGTTGACCGGCGTTCGACCAGGTGGCAATTCATCAATGATGGACACATCTAAATCTGCATAAGCAGTCATAGCTAAGGTACGTGGAATGGGTGTTGCTGTCATAATTAATTGGTGCGGATAACTACCATTATTCTCACCTTTGTTACGTAAAGCCAAGCGTTGATGTACGCCAAACCGATGTTGCTCATCGACAATGATCAAACCCAATTGGGCAAATTCGACTTCTTTTTGAAACAACGCATGTGTACCAATAATTAGTGCAGTTTGTCCAGAATCTATATCAGAAAGTGCCTGTTGACGCTGTTTTTTAGTTAAACTGCCCGTCAACCAAGTAACCATGATATTTAAAGGCTGCAACCAATTATCAAACGTGTGCATATGCTGTTCGGCAAGCAATTCCGTGGGTGCCATAACAGCGACCTGATATCCAGATTCAATGGCTTGCAAAGCTGCTAAAGCTGCAATTACTGTTTTGCCTGAACCTACATCCCCTTGAATTAACCGTTGCATGGGGGTTGACAGTTGTAAATCCCGCGCAACTTCAGTATAAACCTGTGCTTGTGCTTGAGTGAGTTTAAAGGGTAATGCTGTCAATAAACTGGAAACCAATTGACCCTTGTTGGACAAAACATGGGCTTGTTGGGCTTGTATTTGAGTTCTTAACATCCGCAAACTTAAATGATGGGCTAATAATTCTTCAAAAGCTAAACGTTGTTGCGCAGGATGTTGTTTAGCCTGAAGTTGTTCCAAAGATGAACCAGCAGCGGGATAATGAGTTTGCCATAAGGCTTGTCTTAAAGGTAATAATTTAAATTGTTTGAGAATAGGTTCAGGCAAATAGTCAATAATTTCACAGTGATGCAAGGCTTGCAAAACCAAATTACGTAACTGTTTTTGATATAAGCCTTCAGTGCTGGGATAAACAGGTGTGAGCTTATCTGGCACAGGTAAAGGGGTATCTGGCGTAACTGGCTGATATTCAGGATGAACTAACTCCAAACACTGATAGCCTTGGCGCACTTCGCCGAAACAACGCCATTTGCTACCAACTTTAAATTGTTGTTTTTGCGCTTGGCCAAAATGAAAAAAGCGTAGGGCAATCATACCCGTTTCGTCGCCAAGTGCACAAATCAAACTGTTGCGTTTAGATTTTCTAACTTCTACTGACTGAATTATCCCCTCGACTAAGGCATTTTCACCCACAATCAAACTAACAATCGGTATGATTTTAGAGCGGTCTTCATAGCGCAAGGGCAAATGAAATAATAAAGATTCTACCGTATGCAAATTCAAACGGGAAAATTGCTGTGCTGTACGGGCACCTACACCTTGTAAATCAGTTAGAGGAGAGGACATGAGGCAAATTATTCAGACTTCATTTCAATTCTCTGTGGATAAGCATTAATTTCTCTATCACCTACGTTATAAATATTTTTCGTCACGCTAGCAGGTTCAATATGATACTCTTCTTCTTGATACAACGCATTGAGCAATGACAAAATTTGTGGTAATTCCGCATCAGGATATTCTGCAATTAACCATGCCATAATATCTTCAATCGGTAACGCTTTATTCATTTTACCCAATACATGTAAATCCATCACATTCATTTTTATAGTCCCTGTGAGAAATAGTGAACGCTTATCCTTAAAACGTCTTGAAAAACATTTTTGACCTTTCAGTCATTAGATTACACTAGCGTACCAAAATACGATGATTTGCTTCTATGTGTAGCTATATGCCAATACAGCCATTGTGCCAGTATCGCTTTATATCGTCAATGATTCAGCAACAACCAAACACAAATTCAACGGTTAGTCCTCAACAGATATAAGCCGTTTCCAAATCCAATCTGCAATCTTTAAAATCTCGTAAAACTGTTATATATCAAAACCTTCAAGCAGCTTGCTGTGAGAAAGATTAATAGGGCCTAGCAAACCAAGACTATCATTCTTTATAATAGCGATGATTATTTTATTCAATTAAGGTTCATATGTATAAATATTTCAGTTATCTACTGCTTATCAGCTTGTTAACCGCTTGTGCGAATCTTTCCTCGTTACAACCACTTGCCCCCAAAGTCGCTCTGTCAGATATTAAGGTGGCAGGAATAGGATTAATGGAACAAAATTTCCTAATTCGTTTAGAAATTGACAATCCTAATTCGTTTCCCATACCGATAGTTGGCATGGATTACGACGTATTAATTAATGGTAAGCCCTTCTTTCAGGGAAAAAATGATACTCAACTAACGATCCCTGCCCAAGGTAAGGAATTTTTAGACATTGATGTTATCAGCAGTTCGTCAAATATTTTAGAACAGATTCAAAGTTGGCAAACCCTAGGAAGTGATTTAAGCTATCAACTCAAAGGTAACGTTAAACTAACAGATTTTGCAATTGCCTATCCCTTTGAACGTCAAGGGAGTGTACCTTTTACCTGGTAACAAATATTCTATCAATAATAATTTATGCTTTAAAATAAGGATAATTACATGGTTCACGTGATTAAACAATGGTTTCATCGTTATTTTTCAGATCCGCAAGCTGTTTTATTAGTCATTTTATTAGTCACAAGTTTTACAATTATACTGACAATGGGAAAAATGTTGGCGCCTTTACTTGTGAGTATTGTGTTAGCTTATTTATTAGAAGGTACAATTCAAGGATTGCAGCGTTGGCGTTTCTATCGGTTACCGGCTGTATTATTAGTATTTTCTCTATTTACAACCATATTTGTATTTATTTTACTGATTTTACTTCCTTTACTTGTAAACCAAATTAGTCAACTTTTCCAAGAACTTCCAGCTATGGTGGATCAGGGAAAAACTTTGGTACAAGAACTGCCTAAACGTTATCCTAATTTCATATCAGAAGGCCAGGTTGAAAATTGGATGAATTCCATTCGTTCAGGCATTAATTACGTGGGCCAGCATTTGCTATCGGGTGCTATTGATTTTATTCCCGCCATTTTAACTGTGATGATTTATTTCATTTTAGTCCCTATTTTGGTTTTTTTCCTCCTAAAAGATAAAGATTTGTTACTTAGTTGGTTAGTCAGCTTTTTACCTCAAGAACGCCATGCTGCCAGTAGTCTCTGGGAAGAAATGGATGCACAAATGGGCAATTATGTACGTGGTAAAGTTTATGAAATCTTCATTGTCGGCACATTTACGTATATTCCATTTGCATTTATGGAATTAAATTATGCTTCATTGCTCGCTGTACTTGTTGGACTCTCCGTGATTATTCCTTATATTGGTGCAGTTGTGGTTACCATTCCCGTCATTTTAGTTGCCTATTTTCAATGGGGATTTGGATCTGATTTTGCCTGGTTAATGGCTATTTATCTAATTATTCAAGCTTTTGATGGTAATGTGCTCGTACCGTTATTATTTTCTGAAGCTGTTAACTTACACCCAATTGCAATTATTTCTGCTGTCTTAGTATTTGGCGGATTATGGGGCTTTTGGGGCGTATTTTTTGCCATTCCTCTGGCAACTTTAGTTAAAGCACTGATTACGACCTGGCCAAAAACGTCTGAAGAAGTAGGATAATTTTTGCCAAGTATTAACGTATTTATACTGCTGTTAGGTTTAAAAAGCTCTTCATCCCTTACTTACTTCTTCTTCGCTACCAAAAATAAGGCAAGGCTGTAAATTAAGGGATGATATGCTGAAATCCAAAATATCAGTTTTAGATTATTCAGTTTATAAGTAAATATGTCCAAATCTTGATTTCATAGCAGTAAAGTGAAGCTGTAAGAGATTTATTTTTACAATGGGAAATAAAAATAGTGGTTGATTATATGAAATTTCCTTACACTATCGTAATGGGCATGGGAAAAACAGGCATTGCTTGTGCACAATTTCTGCACCAACAAGGCACTAAAATTCACATCATGGATAGCCGCATTTCTCCGCCTAATTTAATAACATTACGTCGAACCTTACCTGATATTTCCTACACAATTGGTAAATTTGAGCCAACATTACTTGCACAAGCGCAAGAAATTGTGATTAGTCCTGGTATTAACCTAAAAGAACCTGCGTTACAACCCGCATTACAAGCCAATATTCCTATCATTAGTGAAATTGAATTATTTGCTCGTCATGTTAATGCACCAGTTATCGCAATTACTGGCTCTAATGGTAAAAGTACAGTTACCACCCTGGTGGGTGATATGGCCAAACAAACGGGATTAAATGTTCAAGTTGGGGGAAACTTGGGAACACCTGCTATTACGTTATTAAAAGACTTCCCACCTGATTTGTATATTTTAGAACTTTCAAGTTTCCAGCTCGAAACAACGCACTCATTACAGCCTCATGCAGCCATTGTGCTTAATATTAGCGCTGATCATATGGATCGTTATACAGACTTGACTGAATATGCAGCAACCAAACAAAAAATCTATCATGGCAACGGTATGATGGTAATTAATCAAGATGATCCTTATGTGGTCGATATGCAAGATCAACAGCGGGAATATCTAACTTTTAGTATCACGGATGATGTTGCTGATTTCCATTTAAAGGACAATCATCTCACTTATCGTGACATGTTGTTACTGCCTGTCACTGAATTGCGCTTACAAAATAAAATCATGTATGCCAATGCACTCGCGGCTTTAGCTTTGGGCAAAGCAATGGGTTTATCACTGCCAGCTATGAAAACAACTTTGCAACAATTTCGTGGTTTAGCGCATCGATGTGAATGGGTCGCCAATATCAATGGTGTGGATTGGTTTAATGACTCAAAAGGTACTAACGTTGGGGCAACTGTGGCCGCTGTCCAAGGGCTAGAAAAACCTAAGCGCATTATTTTAATTGCAGGAGGCGAGGGTAAAGATGCAGATTTTGCCCCACTTTCCGAAATTGCCAAGCAACATTTAAAAGCCTGCGTGTTGATTGGACGCGATGCTCATCTCATTAAACCTTATTTAGAAAAATATATTTCTGTGCGACTTGCTAAGACTATGCAAGATGCGGTTTATCAAGCACAACAACTTAGTCAAGCAGGTAATGTGGTTTTATTATCTCCTGCCTGTGCAAGCTTTGATATGTTTGACAATTATGAGCATCGTGGTCAAATGTTTATGGAAGCGGTTCATAAATAGCCATAAAAATTAATTAGTATTGTTAATGAATAATAGTCAAATTGTATGAGTCAGCAGGTGAAAGTTTTCAAAGATTTATCTAGGATATTGCCAAAATCTGTTTCTCTTGAGCTTTTTCATGAGCTTTCTTAGGTGTGGTACGTACTCTAGCAAGTCTTCCGCTTGTTCTTTGGCAAATACACAAACTGTTGTCCTATGGTAACGCTGTTTGCTATTATGTATATGCGCATTCAGTACTATACCCTGGATATCGCATTTTCATATATATTCAATAAAAATATATATGGATACCATATTTGTATCTATCTTAATATACCTATAGCATTACTTCTGGTGCATTATTGGAAACTAATCAAAATTAGGGCGTTAAGTTTTTACCGTTTTTTCTTGAAAAATGTCTTTTTCAATTAAAGAAAAAGCTCCATTATTTCTGGTATCCCCAAAATCTATCACAATCAGTTAAATTTAAATGATAAAGTGACTACTTAGTCTGGTTTCGAAGAAACACTATAATCAAATTGATTATAATTAATTGTATGCAACGGTTTCAGTAGAAAAAAAGCGTTTAGTATTGTAGGAATAGGAATTAACAATTTATTGTATTTACGTGCAATAAATTTAGCAAGCTCCCAAACACTGCAAGGTGTGTCACCTACGATATTAAAAATTTTAATTTTTGTTGTTATCTTCTATTAAATCAATGATTTTTTCTGCTAGATCCCCTATTAAAATGGGCGAATGAATATTACCAGGGTAAACAATAAAAGCAAATAATTTGTTGGCAATATATTCTTCTAAACGTTTAGCATCGCCTTTTCCTTGCTATGACCAAATTAAACTAGGACGTATGATGATCGCTTGGGAACTGCTTAGGTGCATTTCTGCAGTACGTTTGGTTTTGGTGTACTTATCTTGAAGATTATTCACTAACACATTGATGGAGCTTATGTGTATGAAAATGCCATTGTTATTGATGAGACGAAAAGTCTGCTCTAAGCTGGCTGGAAACTTTGTATTAAGGTATTCATCTAATTCGCTTTTTGGATGCCGACTAATTGCGGTGTGAATAATGGCATCGACTTTTAGTGGCATTAAAAGCTGATGAATATAATTCACATCTTTGATTTCTTGGGTACGTGGTAAAGCTATAGGAATAGTCGGATACCCTCTTTGTTGGCTGGCCACTGCTAAGGCATTGCCTAAAAAGCCGTTCATTCCTGTAATACCAACTACCATAACTATTGATTTTTAAAGCATAATCAATGGTTTTTTGGCAACTTTCCTCGGTATCTCAGGGCAAACCGAACATATAAAAACAAGTGACTGCAATGCCTTGCTTTTCTAATAAACGAATCTTCTGGATTTGTTCATCATTTTTAATAGACTAGACCTCTTGCAAAATAAGTTGTTAAGAATTAAATAATTAATTTGTTGTATATAGCAGCAATAAGGTTGAAGCGAAGCGCAAAACGTTTACGACGGTT
>JADGDF010000284.1 GCA_016745055.1 Thiotrichaceae bacterium
CGCCATCAATTTGATTCACTTATCGAAACAATAGATTTTATTTTTTCAAAACAAAGTTATTTTTAAGGGTATGAATGAATAGGAATATTACTATACCACACGCGGCGCATCTATCGAATCGACTAACTGCTGCAAACCACTCGCACCTTTGGCTAAAAAATATCGTACATTTTCTAACTCTTTCAAACGGGTCGCTCTCGGTAACTCAGCATCAACCAACACCTGGGCTAAATTCTCTAATGGTTTACGCTCATTCTGGGCTGGCGTAAACGGTTGACACAAATGCCAGTCCCGACTTTCATCCAAATGCTTGCCTAAACGTAATTGATGCAATAAACCCGCGCGCACGACTGATGATTTACCACTGCCCGATACACCCAACACGGCTAAAAAATTACTGGTACGCACGGCATCAATCAATTGTTCGGTCAAGGCTTCACGCCCATGAAAATAGTTTGCATCCGCTTCATCAAAAAAGCGCAAACCTTTATAGGGGCATTCGCCACTCAGCGGCTGTTTTTCGCTATCAATCAGGGCTTGGGTTAAAATAATTCGTCCAAAATTACGCACCAACGGCTTTTGCACACTGCGGGTTAATTTCGTTTGAATAAAATCGGCTAACTGATAATTATCAATCGCTGTTCTTGAATTTAAGCCTTTTAATAATGCTTCAGTTAAAACGCCATGTTCACCGGTGAGACTTTCATAAGCCACTTGATAATCCAAAGAAGCGGCAATAAAACACCGCCCATGACCGGTTTTCGGTTCTTCATACGCTTCATCAAGATTCAATAATTCACCACTATGACAACAATCTAACCAGACAATTTGTTGTTTAATTTGACTTTTTTGCAATACTTTCTTTAACCATTCCAGAGACAAACCATAAAGGTGTTTATTGGGATTAGTGTCGCTGGTGGCTAAATAACCTTCAGCAATCCCTGCCGCCACACGACGTAAACCATGCCCTGCAAAAAATAATAAGGCGGTATCAGGTAAATTGGTTTCAGTTTCAGGGGCAAAAAGTTGACTAATTGCGGTTTCTAGTTCAGCAAAAGTCACTACACCCTTATCATCAATCGTTTTTAGAGCAGATAAAGGTAAACGCTTAACCCGAAATCCACCCTGGGTTTCCAATAAATGGGCAATGGCCTCTGCATCATTGGCAGGTTTTTCTAATGGTTGTAATTCGTTGTATAAATTGATTCCAATAACGAGGGCATTGCGGCTCATTGGGCGTCCTCACTGTCTGAATTAGGATTGACAGGATTTTTTTGTTTTTCAAATTAAATTTTGTAAATCGAAGCATTCATCTAAAAACGGATTATAAAATTGAATATGCTCGAAAATACGTTGATGTTGACAGTCTTCACTCAATAATAAAGTAACACCAGCTTGCTGAACACTTGCCCACAACATGGCATCCCAAAAAGAAAAATGATGTTGCTGAACCGCTTGAAGTGCTGCTTGTAAACTTTCTGGACTTGTTCCAACCAATGGAAATAATAATTGCCAATCTTCAATTTGAGCTACCGCTTCATCTATGGGCATTTTCTGCTTGCGAGTAACAACAACAAAAAATTCAGCTAAAGCTTGAACCGTCAAAACACAATCAACCTGCCTAGTTTGCCTCATAATCTCAACGGCTCTTATATGCTTTTCCTTTGCATCAATATCTATTGAGTAAACCAAAATATTTGTATCTAAACTAATCCTAATGCTCATATAAACTATCTCGACTTGGCATTTGACCACCTAAATGATAACCACGCTGCATACGTTGCTCAGTACGTTGCCAAGCAAGTTCTTTCGCTTGATTATCTTTATCAGTTTGACTTGCATAGTATTTTTTAAACTTAACAAACTCAATAAACTGCTGAACCTCTGCTAACTTACTATCAGGCAAAGTGATTAACTCTTGATAAATATCATAAGCTTTGGCATTCATAAATTACCTCTAATTATTTGGTGATGTCTAGGTTGATCATGATTTTTGCACAGGATTTTTTGTGTTTAATCTTGTTCAAACGAGTGGCATTCTTATTTTCCATTGCCTTTTAAAATTCAGTATAATTTAAACTATACCACAACCACACTAATACTATGAACAACATCAACTTACTGTCATTTTTGCTCACATTGCAAACGCAAAATATCCAACATTCTGCATTAATGCAATTACTCTCTCATTTGCAATCTGAAAATCTTGATTGGTCTGGAGTCCAAAATAAAATTGACATGATTCTAGCGGAAAAAGCTGATTTACAAACTATTTATAACCAATTTAAAACACAACTCGAAGATAATCCCAATTTATTGCAACACTTGCCTGAGCAAGAAACGTTGGACATCGCAATCACTCGCAGTGCATTACCTACGCCACCCGACAAACATAGTACGGAAATTACAAATCTTGCCGTAGTGATTAGAGTTGTATCACGGAATTTAAGATGGTATTTTGCGAAAAGGAGGATATAAGAAAGAACAAGTTTTGTAAACTTAGGAGAACGAGTATGAAAATG
>JADGDF010000150.1 GCA_016745055.1 Thiotrichaceae bacterium
GCTCAAGCTAAGGCTATTCGCAAACGAGAACGCTGCAATGTCGATACCCTATTTACTCTTCATTTCAATACTGACAAATTATAATGCGCTAGCTATAGAAGTCGTAAGCAGTTTGAGCAAATCCAACCCCTTCTAGAAAGCGCTCGCAAACGCACTAGTCCAAGGAAAGTGGAGCTTTATGAAATCTTTTGTGCAGTATTGTATGTACTCAAAAGTGGTTGTCAGTGGAGAATGCTGCCTGAAAAAAACAGGTTGGCGTGGTCCGAAAGAACCTTGGACGCAATGCCACTCCAAGTATGTTGATAGTTGACTCACAGAGTGTAAAGAATGTTGATTGTGCTGAGAAAAAAGGTGATGACGCAGGCAAGAAAGTATCTGGTATCAAGCGGCATATAGCAAGATACACAAGGCTTTCCACACGCTATTGAGATAACAACGGCTAATGTAACAGATAGGAAGGGAGCTTTTGAACGTTGCAAATTGTCTGGTGTAGAAAAAGTGTTAGTAGATGGTGGATATACCCGAGCTCCTTTTGCCAAAGAAGTAAAACATAAACTCCAAGCAACAGTGGAAGTCGTCAAACGTAGTGAATTGCACACCTTTAAAGTTTTGCCCAAGCGATGGATTGTTGAAAGGTCTTTTGCTTGGTTAGATAAGTGTCGAAGACTTTGGAAAAACTGCGAAAGAAACCTCAATTCTAGTCTACAGTTCGTTATGCTAGCTTTTTTGGCTATCATTCTAAAAAAACTTTAAACAGGTTCTAAAGGCAGTGTTCATGACTTTACCCTATTCAAACAAAGTCTCAAGAAAGCTCAACTTGATGTCTCTATACGAGTTTAGCTGATAGCGGTTATCAAGGAATGGGAAGATACCATGCTTGTTGCCAAATCCCATTTAAAAAAACTAAGCTTTGCCCTTTGACTGAGGAACAAAAACAGGCTAACCGCCAACTGGATAAAATCCGTATTACTGTCGAACATGTAATACGAGCTCTTAAAATCTTCAAAATGCTTGCCTTTCGTTACCGAAACCGTCGTAAACGTTTTGCGCTTCGCTTCAACCTTATTGCTGCTATATACAACAAATTAATTATTTAATTCTTAACAACTTATTTTGCAAGAGGTCTATTAATAAAATTATTTGGGCTAACGAGAAAAGTGGGTTTACCATTAACGGTCTGAACAACAGATTTTTTATCGCTGGAAACTTCCCAATCACCATTTTCATCAGGGCCTTGTTGTTGCCAAACGCTTAAATCAACGTTATTCACTGTTGCAGAAAAGCCAGTTATAGGCATACTACCCACAACCAAAGCCATTGCTACAATCAACGGTTTTTTGCGCCAGGTTGCTACCGATGATGCACGTTTACTGCTATAATCCTTGGTCGACATCAGTTTCTCCTTACCTAAGTTAATACAACATGTCAATGGAACGTTCTGGTTTCGTCCGCCAAGATTTTGCCAGACGTTCCTATTTAAAATATGTTACAAAAATGGGTAGTCCCCCAGAAGTAGAGATTTAATGATATTGTAAGGTATTATTAGTAATATAACGAGAAAGCAGGTTAAAAATGCAGGTTTGTCCAACATGTGGTTCAGGGAATTTAGTGAAGAATGGCTCAATTCATAATAAAAAGCCAAAGAGTATGTGTAAAGACAGTGGTAGACAGTTGACTAAAAATCGGAAAAAGGAGGAAATTTCAGAAGAAAAAAAGAATATAGTAGATAGGCTTCTACTGGAAAAAATTTCGCTGTCTGGAATCAGTCGTGTATTATGGATTTCAGAAAGTTGGTTGCAAGATTATGTCAACGATAAATACGCACAAGCATCCCAAACACTATAAATTAAGCCAAGAAAAAAGGGGAAAATAACTGTCCAGATAGATGAATTGTGGTCATTTGTGGGTAACAAAGGTCAAAAGCTATGGGTTTGGATAGCTTTGGATGTAACAATTCGCCAAGTTGTGGGTTTACATATTGGTGATAGAAGCCAGCATGGTGCGCAAGCACTGTGGAACTCATTGCCTCCTGTTTATCGTCAATGTGCAATATGTTATACCGACTATTGGGAGGCCTATACAAGTGTTATACCTTCCAAACGTCATCGGGCTGTTGGCAAGGAATCCGGTAAAACTAGTTACATTGAAAGGTTTAATGCGACTTTACGCCAACGTGTTTCCAGGCTCGTTCGGAAAACTCTTTCTTTCTCCAAAAAACTTGAGAATCACATTGGTGCTATCTGGAATTTTATCCAGTATTATAATCATTATATATCAACAATATAATTTAATTTATATCACTACTTCCAAGGGACTACCTGTTTTTTTATGTGAAATTAAAACTGAGCATTACGCCTAACTAAGAAAATGCACTGCATTCTCCTTTAAGTAAGGAGTTGGTACTTCTTTATAGTAGGGATAGCATTCACAGGTAGGTTGTGACAAAAAACCTCCAAATTGATCCTATCAAGTAAGTGATACCAAACTGATACTACATCCATTGTTTACTTTAGCTAATATACTCCTAACGCACAGCATTAACAGTGCGGAAATAATTGCAGAAAACCTTGTAGATAACAGTAGAACTAAACGTCATATTAATTAAACTTTTTATGGCGGTTACTTGATAGGTTATCACCGTAAAATACTGGGCTTAATAAAATGTTACTACATTCGTCTAGTTTCACTGCCAAAACACAAGTTTTACCTGCTGCTATTGAAGGGATTGAATCTCTTTGGGCTGAATCACTTGGATGTGATGGTATTACTATAGCCGTGCTTGATGGTTCAGTGGATACATCACATCCTTGTTTTGATGGTGCGCAACTCACTCAAATTTCCACCCTAGCCTCTACAGAAGCCAATGAAGGGTTTGCTACTCAGCATGGTACTCATGTTACCAGTATTATCTTTGGTCAACATGGTAGCTCAGTACAAGGCATTGCCCCTCATTGTCGAGGTTTGATTGTACCGATATTTACTGATGGTGTAGATGGAAAATTAGCACCTTGTTCGCAAGTCGATTTAGCCCGTGCAATTACCCAAGCTGTCGAAGAAGGAGCTGATATTATCAATATCAGCGGTGGCCAATTAACAACGTCTGGTGAACCAGATGGATTGTTGGTTAATGCAATTCGGCATTGCGAAGAGAATCAGGTGTTAATTGTGGCTGCAGCAGGTAATGATGGGTGTGATTGTTTACATATTCCTGCGGCAATCCGTTCAAGTTCTATTTTAGCAGTAGGTGCAATGGATGCCAAAGGTCGCCCGATTGATTTCAGTAACTGGGGGCAAACCTATCAATCTCAAGGCATTCTTGCGCTGGGTAAAAGTATATTAGGGGCAAAACCTAGCGGTGGAACAACTGAAAGAACGGGAACGAGCTTTGCCACACCGATTGTTTCAGGCATTGTAGCGTTGCTTTTAAGTATTCAAAAACAAAGAGGTCAACAACCTGACCCTTATGCTATCCGATCTGCATTACTCCAAAATGCGGCTTCTTGCAATTTGTCCGGCAACTTAGAATCCCAGCGCTGTTTGGTGGGTACCTTAAATATTCCTAAAACGTATCATTCACTTAATCAAAGAGGCACTTTAGCTATGTCCACATCTGAATTTGAAGAACATGAAACCATCAGCCAATCTAATGAAATTGTTGATACTGTAGTATCTGCAGCAAAAGCTCTCATATCTGAAGAGCCAATCGCGGCAACAGGTTTACAACCTGCTGAAGCAAATATCGAAGCTTTAACAACCCAACCAGTTGTACCAGATAGTATCCAACCCAGCAGTGATATTTCTCCGTCTTCAGGGGCAGCAATTACAGCTTCTACCTGTGATGGTGGCAGTACAACTTTAGTTTTTGCATTGGGTCAATTGGGTACTGACTTTGGCAGTGAAGCACGGCGTGACTCTTTTATGCAGGCGATGGCAGAGGGTCAAAGTATATTGGATTATTTGACTGAAAACCCTTGGGCAGCACAATCATTGACTTGGACGTTAAATTTAGATGCAACTCCAGTCTACGCGATTCAACCTATGGGACCCTACGCCAGTATTATTTATGAAAAATTGCGCGAATATTTGGCTGATCCCAAAGTAGAAATGGCGTCAATACCTGGTTATACAGGCAGTAGTACCCGATTAATGTCTGGCCAACAAGTGCCTTTAATTGCCCCTGATATTCGTGGTATGTACAGTTGGTCAACTGATACATTAGCCGAAATGATTATTCCTATGGTCAATTTTGATAATGGTTTATCTGAAGAGCATGGTAAATTATTTATTGAGGACTATCTTAATCGTGTTTATTACCAATACCGCAATTTGGGTATCACACCTCAAGAGCGAGCTTTAAACTATTCTGCTACTAATGCTTTTCAAGTCTCATCGGCAATATTTAAAGAGACAGGAACTGGTCATTTTTTGGATAGCATTTCAGTGGAAAAAAGCCCTATTTGTCGCCCCGATTCTGATTGTTACGATGTCAAGCTTAGATTCTTTGACCCAGAGAACAACCAACGCGCCAAACACATCCATCGTTTTACGGTAGATGTTAGTGATGTGATTCCGGTTACGGTGGGTAAGGAACGTTTTTGGTCAGAAGCATAATTAAAAAGCTATTTGCAGATTTATTAGGTTTCAAAAAATGGGTAAATAGTTTTTTTACAGTCTCCCACTAGGGTCAGTATAGCGGAATTTTCTCAAATTTGAGAGATGACCTTGTTATTGCTAAGCAAGTGGGGAATGGCTTGCAATAGAATGTTTTGGGTGCGCTTGCTGACTCTAAAAATTTCGTGAATATGAGGGAGGATTGTAACCCGTTTGTACCTCGTATTTATGATACGTTAAATAAACTTCCAATTTCTCATAAGGAGAAAAATCATGAATCTTCCTATTCAAGCTAAATCTGTTACACGTGAGGCATCAATAGCTGGTTACACTTCTCAAAGCATGACACCTAGTTGCATTTGGTGTGGACCAGGTAAAACATGCTACGGTGTTTGTAGCATTTTGGGTTGTGCTGGTTATTGTGGTTAAAAAATAGGGACGAACCACATTGCTACATATGAGTAACTAACTAGTACTCTATCACCTTTGTTTTGTCGTGTTGTATCAAGGTTACCTCGATTACTCTTCGTGACCTTGAAGGCATACTCTAACGTCATTACAAGTGTGACGGAGTACAAAATAGAGTAGATAAAATATGGCATCAGAATGTTTTGGATGCGCTTGCTGGTTCTAAAAATTTCATGAATATGAGGGAGGGTTGTAACCCGTTTGTACCTCGTATTCATGATACGTTAAATAAAATTTCAATTTCTCATAAGGAGAAAAATCATGAATCTTCCCATTCAGACTCAACCCGTCATGAGAACGATAAGCACATCAAAAGGTCTCAACAATGAAGTTGAACCTTCAGGATGCCCGTTTTGCAGAAAGGTATGTAGTTCAGGGGATGCAATAGCATGCAGAGAGTGCTACAGAGCATTTTGCTAGTTACTAAAAAGTCGGTAGGTTGAAATCAAGGGCTGAAAGAGCACGTAGGATGCGCTGCGAAGCGCATCAATTGCGTTGCTGGATGAATGCACCTTAATTGATACAGCTAGGAGTTGCAATCGCGTTCAAATATTCGACAGATGCGCTTGTACTTAGCTAGACATGAATAGCCTTGAGGAACTTTCCTTCGAGGTTCTCATAGAGACAAACATGAAGCTATCGCTTCGTTCAGTTTTTGATACAATTTGAGGATAATTTACTATGTATATACGTTTTTACCTTCCATCTCTATTTTTTGTTGCCAGCTTATTGCTGTACGCTACGCACAGCATAGCTGAAGAACATACAATGGGGTACAAAATAGATTCTCGTTACTATCCTATCCGTATTACTGCTGGTATTGCTAATCATACCTATCTAGAGGCGTTTGATGATACTGGAGAACGCCATGCGTGGGGAGCTTTTGGTGGGAGTACCAGTGGCAAAGTACTCGCTGATACTACAAGTGAATGCGGTAAACAGGAAAACTGCATTGATATTAGCACCGTCAATTATATGATGACAGAAAAGCCCTGTTTTTTTAAAGGTGCGTATAATGGTTTTACTGGTGTTGGTGTTTGCTGGAATATGGTGAATCGAGGGCTTTATTATACTGGTAAAACCGTTCATAAGATCCCACACTACTGGGTCATTGAAAAAACTTATGGTACTTATGGTCACAGCCGCTGGTACCCGCAATACGATTTTTCTAAATGCCTTAACTCAGTTGAGCAAAAATATCCTTGGCAGGGCCATCACTACAGAAATACCCCAGATACTCTGGAAATGCATTTGTACAAAAGGCATTTTGATGCTGAAAAACCAGAAAATGGTCAAGATGACTTCTTTGAATATTTACAAGACTTAGTTCGCTTGAGCTTCTTGCGTACCAACATTAGAATTAATGCAAGTACCCAAGACGCTGTTCTAGCCATTCATAAAAAGACGTATCAGTCTTTCCAAGAACTGACAGAGACTTATGCAAACTCCAACGAGGACCCTGAAGAACTAATGAGTAAGTTCTTTAATGAAACCCTAGACAAGTACAAACTCGTGTTAACTGACGAAGAGTATGAGGCTCTTTTTAATGCTAAAAAATCTGATGTATTCGTACTACCTCCCATGCATACAAATAATCCTGCTATAAGCCAGTAATCATAACTGAAATTGAGTAGCTTTAAGGAAGATATTCCCTTGAGGCGACTCGACCGATTTCTAAAAAACAGCCTGGTAGCTTGGTAGGGTGCGCACCGTCTTTTTGGTGCGCACGCAAAACCTAACACTCCTAACATCCTTCCGCGTTCACGTCACAAAAAACCGTGGCGCAAACCCTACGTATCTGAACGGAACATTAAGCAGCCTGGTAGGGTGCGCACCGTCTTTTTGGTGCGCACGCAAAACCTAACACTCCTAACATCCTTCCGCGTTCGCGCCACAAAAAACCGTGGCGCAAACCCTACATCTGAACGGAACATTGAACAGTCTGGTAGGGTGCGCATCGTCTTTTTGGTGCGCACGCAGCGCACGCAAAACCTGCGGCGCAAACCCTACTTGGTACGGAAATAACTCCCGAAACAAACACACTAACCTAAAAATTTCGTTACAATACTAATATGTCCTGGTATCGACGAAACAAAACACCTGGTGGTACTTACTTTTTTACCCTGGTGACTTACCGCCGCCGACAAATATTGACGGATGACTCCTGTCGCCAATGGCTACGTGAGGCAATTGAATTAACACGACGTACACGTCCGTTTGTGATTGATGCGTGGGTTTTGTTACCTGATCATCTGCATTGTTTATGGACTTTGCCAGAAGGCAACGCGGACTACACTACTCGTTGGCGAGTCATTAAAACCGAATTTTCCAAACGAGCTACCTCGTATCATAAACCTGAATGGCTCACTCACTCTAAAAAGAAACGTCGAGAATCAACCCTCTGGCAACGTCGATTCTGGGAACATACTATCCGTGATGAACATGATTACGCCAATCATGTTGATTATATCCATTACAATCCTGTCAAACACGGTTGGGTTAAACATCCTCGCTACTGGCCATTTTCCACTTATCATCGTTATAGTCGAGATGCACTCTATCCAACAAATTGGGGATACACTGAACCTAGCATTGAAGGAGAATTCGGAGAACATGTGTAGCCGGGTAGGGTGCGCACCATCTTTTCGGTGTGCACGCAAAACCTAACACTCCTAACATCCTTCCGCGTTCGCGCCACAAAAAACCTGCGACGCAAACCCTACAACGTTATACAACGCACCTTAACACCCTACCGCGTTCGCGCCGCAAAAAACACGTAGCGCAACCCTACTTGGCTTTCAATCATATAAAAATAAAGTTTAATTTTTTTTATAAATTAAACGACTACTACGCAAATCTTCAGGATTTAGAGGAACACCTTCAAGACGTTTGAATGTAAGATGACTCCGTTCAAAACGGTTCTTTTGCTTACAAGGTTTAAGTTGAACAACTGTCCGTGTTCAGCCGCAAGAATGGATTCAGATTCAACGGTGGGAATAGCTAGATTATTATCCGATGTTAAAGGCATGTCGCTAGTTATATGAATATCACCACCAATGAACGATAAGGTTTTATCGCTTGGTACCATAAGCTTACTGCTTTGCGTGGTGATTTTCGTTGGAGAATTAGTTAGAAATCCAAAATGTTTAATTGGCGCAACACTCAAAATATCGCGTTCAGGAAATCGGGCGTGAAATTCACCTCCATCAGATAATTTTATATAATCAGCGGTTGACGCATGAAAACTTCCTTGTACATCTAATTGGGCATATGACCCAAACATAATACCATAGGGGTTAATCAAATATGTATCGGCATTAGGAATGGTATTTCTTAAAGTGCCATTAATGGTTGATGCATTGCCACCCGTCACACGGCTAATGATATTCTGAATATTGGTAGTACCCGAAAAAGTCGCAGTTTCACCCGCATCAATATTAAATTGTTCAAAACTATGAAATAAATTAGGGCCAACGGTCGTGCCTAAATCTTGAGTGATTTGATAGTTTGGTGCTTGTAAATCAACACGATTACCTAATGTGCCATCAGTAATAATTTCTGCATGAGTATGGTAACTGATGATAAGGAATAAGCTAAAAATTTGTTTCTTGAACATTATGATTGCCCCAACGAATAATAGGTTTTATTTATAGTAATTTCATTAATTACTATTAATCCATTCTTTTCATTTTCAACCACTGGAGCAAAATGGTTATTCAATTTTCATAAGTTAAACTACTATTTCTTAAGTCTTCAGGATTTAGAGGAATACCTTCTAGTCGTTTAACAGTAAAACGACTACGTTCTACCCGATTTTTAGCTCGACACGTTTTAAGACGGTGTTCTTGTCTTTCTAAACCAGAAGAAAGTTGAATTAAGTCACCACTGATAGTTTCGTCAGGAGAGTCAATTTCAACATGACCGTCAATGCCTAATCTTGAAGAAGCGCTAACGAGACTACAGGGTGTTTTTAAAAAGTTATCTGCGACAATACGAATGTTACCGCCATGACCTGCATCCGCTTGGGCAATAATGGGACTGTTATTCATCACTAAAAACTGAGGGGATTCAATCGTAATATTCCCACCATCGCTGAGACCACTTTGTACGCTGGTGGTGATACTGCCTTGGTTAAATACATACAACATATCTCTGACATTAAGATGGATATTGCCTCCTCCTGCATTCACTGCTGAGGTATTAATTGCGCCACTATCGCTAATCATAATGTTGTTAGCAGTGACATCAATACTACCTGAGCCTCCTGCATAAGGAGCAGGATTGGATGAGCTGTTATTTATACCACTGCGATATAATAAGCCATTATACTGTGACCCAGAAATATGAATGGTATCTGCAACCACTTCGGCATTGCCCGCATCACCGCCACCATAAGTTAAACTGGCAATTGTTCCACCATTTTCTAAAATAATATGTTTTGCTTGTACGTAGATATCACTCGCTTGTCCACCTTCTTCTAAAGTGCTGCTGGATGCTGAGTTAATATTGCTAGGGTAAGGGAGTGCAGGTAAACCTAAAGTGATTAATGGTTTTTCCCCAATACCTGAAATTCTCAGAGTATCTGAAACAATCACTCTTAATCGATTTACTTGTCCAGAAGCGAATACTGAATTTGCAATTGCCCCACCATTTTCTAAAGTAATTTGACGCGCTTGTACTTCCATGTGACCAGAAGCTCCAATACCTAAGCTAGAACTGCCAATGGCTGTGGGTAATCCAAGTGGGTGTTGCTCTTTGAGGGTAATTGTATCTGCTTGTACTGAAATATTGCCACCTTGTGCATTTAATGTATTTGCGGATATTTGGCCACCTTTCTTTAGTAGAATATGTTGAGCAGTAACATTAACATTCCCACTGTCGCCTGTTGCAAAGTTAAAAGTGTGAACTCCACTAACAATAGGCACAACTTGTGAATTCTCTAATGACAAGGCATTTTCAGCCTGAAATGTATCTAAGATATTTAAGCGAACACTACCTGATTTGCCCGAACTGTAGCTACGAGTACGAATTTCTGCAGCTTGAAATGTGATATTTCTCGCTTGAACATCAATATCACCACTGTCACCAATCACCCCTAAACCTACTGTTTTCGTACGAATATGACTACCCCCTACGGCATTTGCATTAAACTCGACACCCAATGGTCTATCAATTCGAGTAGCGATGATGTCCTTTATAACTAGAAGCTTAATGTAACTGCCATGTCCTGCCCCATAAGTATTCGCAATAATATCAGAGTCTTGCATCAACACATTATCTACTTGAACATTAATCCCCAAACCATCAAATTCTCCAACTGTATGGCTACTAATTCGACTATCATTCATTTCTAATTGTTGGCCACTAATAGTAATCAACCCACCAAAAGGGCCACTGGTATCAATCCCAAAATTGGTTAAATTAATTGTCCCTTTGGCATCAACGATGATCACCCCGCTTGGTGCTAATAACTGGTTGCTAAAACTATGTTGACTGGCTTCGTCATAAATTGTAGGAATGGTATTGGTTAAATAAATATAGCTAGCGCATTATAATTTGTCAGTATTGAAATGAAGAGTAAATAGGGTATCGACATTGCAGCGTTCTCGTTTGCGAATAGCCTTAGCTTGAG
>JADGDF010000285.1 GCA_016745055.1 Thiotrichaceae bacterium
AGAAGCTACCCATGACCCGCGCGCGTGACACAAACCGGGGATGAAATTCCTGCACATTGCATTTTCCCTTTCGTTAATATAAACTCTCCCTCAAGTGCTAGAAACACTGTAAGTAACGGCCATCGCATCCGTCAATTGTGATAACTCTCAATAATACTTCATCTATTCCATGTCGGGTGTGAACGAATACAACACCTTTATGGGAATAAGTTCGGTCGATTACTTACGACTTTCTAGCACCCGACGCCCTCTTTAGTAGGGCATTTTCCTTTCTTACTTGTCGGAGAATGCTGATGTCTTCAATTGTTCGTAAGTCTTACGAAGTGTTTAATTTCCAAAATCTTGTTAATTTAATGGTGTCCATTTCTGAAGCGGTCGCGTGGGCCGCGTTTGGTGTGAATCCAATCATCAAGGGATTTTTTGTGGTGTGGGCACTGGTGATGGTGTATGCCAGACCTTTTTTGGCACAGGCAGAGTTGGTAGCTGTGGAAGATGGCAATGAGAAATTAGCTAGTAAAATACGTGTTTATTACTGGATTACTGTTATTGTCACAGGTATTTCTTTGTTTTCGTTGTATTCGGATGCGCTGGAGGAATACAAACAACAGCGCATTGCACAGAGTGCAGGTGTGCGCTTGGCACAGGTGCGTTATGACGAAGTCAAAGAACGATTAGACTCAGTATTAGGTAATTATGACGAAAGTGCGGTGATGAGTGCGATTGGTCAAAAGGAGCAGCTTTCAAGTGATTTGAATCGTTTAATCAGTGCGCAAGCAAATCAAATTAAGGCGTTTTGGAGTAAAACGCATACAAATGGGTTGAAGTATTCACAAATTATGACAGAGGATTGTACGCCAAAACGTAGTACATATGGCTTGATGCGCACAGCAGCGAGTAAAATCTGCGCACAAATGCCTAAAAATGGCAAAGTGGATAGTTTGGCACACAATATCAAATCATTGGAAGCGACAGCGAGTCAAAAAGTGTTGGTAGATGGGTTGAAACGTCAGTTAAGTGAGACAGAACAGGCGTTGATTTTGGCTCAACAAGAAAGTGGTACGAGTTCACAGGAGATTTTTCCGGTGGTATTTCATCGTATCTCAAATTTGACCAGTCTTATCGGATTTAGAATTGAACCAGAGATTATTATGAGTGTGTTTGGTTTGTTTGTGATTTTTGTTGTGTTAAATTTACAGGGTATTTTGAAGCTGACACATATGTCTATTAATGGTGAAACTAAAAAAAAAGTAGGCAAAGGTGAGTGTAAAAATTGTGGTAAGACGTTTGATAAGGAAACTAAGTGGCAGCAATATTGTTGTGATGAGTGTCGTCAGGAGACGATGAATGATGGCGTTGCTACACAAACTTGATTCCGGAATGTTTTTTGCTATACTTTTTATTTAGGTGTAAATATTAGGGAGAAATGAACATGGATGTTCAAGAAAAACTCTCCTGGCTTGAGCTTTTAATCAAATATGGTCGTGTTACGAAAGATTTTGTTTGCCACATCGCCGAAAAGATATGCATCAAAAAAGACTGTGTGACTGATGACCAATGTGAAACGAGAGAGAAAGGAGAGTAAAAAATAGCCCCGCAAGGGGCTTTTTTAATGTCTAGTAGATGGGTTTTGTTAATTTGCGCCTCATCCGACTGCTAAATTGAAAGGCAGGTGATAGACGACGAGGTAGCTCATACGTACCGGCTTCAATACCGCCTTTAATGGTTCTTGCTTGGTATCGACGCATTTCAAACTTGCCAAAGCCATAAAGACTGACTTTGATATTGGCTTTCAAACAGCTTTCAATTTCTTTAAAAAGCGCATCTAATACAGCATCGACTTGTTTTAAAGATAATTCGCCTTGCAATCTGTATTGAATAACTGTGGCTAATTCGTTAACGGTCACTTTGCTATCTTCAAATATTTTACTTTCATAAACTTGCATCAAAAATCCTCCCCGGAAGCGCTTCTTCCAAATGAACGAGACGTGACTAACTCAAATCTTGCCACACCAGCTTTGGTGACGTAGGTTTTAACTTCAACCGGAATTTCCATCTCTTCCCCTTTTTCAAAAGGTTCCTCTGGATCAACTTCAGAGACGAAGATGGTTCTGTCTAATGACGAGTTTGCAATAACATAAGTTATTTTTGTAAATTCACGGTTATCTTTGGTTGTAAAAGAACGACGAGTTCTTTGAATAATTGCACCTTTAACTATTAACATGTTTTATCTCACTATTTAACGTTTTCATCAACTCAAGTTCTATTAATCTATTAATACACTCTTCGTAAGATTTTTCACCCACGCCTTTAACATTACACAAGGCACCCGTTTGTACAGCAATAAATAAACTACTAGCATTAACAATGTTTGACACAGTCAAGACATTACAAACTCTTTTACTAAACCCTAATTCGGATAATAAAAAATTACCTTTGTGGGCTAATATTTCTGTGGGAATATACTGAAAATTAATCCCCGCCTGCTCTGCAAGCTGTTGGGCTAATTGCGAAGCTAA
>JADGDF010000151.1 GCA_016745055.1 Thiotrichaceae bacterium
AATTCATATTGCTTTCTTATGGACTTGTTTAGTTCCTATAACCACTAGTTTAACTTTTCTCCCCATTTTTTCAATACCTTATTTCGCAATAAGTCTAATATAAAAAAATTGCACACCAGCTCAAAAATTTCAATTAGTTGGCTTTATATATACATCTACCGATTTTTCATAAATTATTTCATCTGCCAATGCCTTTGCTTCTGACAACAAATCAAATGCGCCCACCACAACTATGTAAAAATTTGGTTCAAGATTATTATATTGAGAGGTAAATGTGACATAACTGATAACGTTTTTTGCTTTAAGATCGAAAACATGCCTTTGTGCTCCCCATTTACTTCTAAAAGTTCCAGCAATAACAAACCATTTTTTGTTAATATATAATGTACCATCATCTAAATTTTTAATGTGGTCGTTTTCTACCCATTGTGATGAATAAGTTTCTGAATCCCGCCATTCACCAAAACTATTATCACTATCTTTTATGACATCACTGCTATCACTACTTTTTAAGGTATCACTGTTAGATTCAGAATTATTCTCTTGAATATTCTTAATTGGTTCTTCTGTTTTTGGGCATGATTCTGAAACAAGTCCTAAAAAACATCTTACCTCTGAAGTAAAAATGGATAAAATTGCCAATAACAAACCAAGTATAGCAATTACTTCTACTATGTAATTTGACGGAATCCCGCATTTTTAGGTAAACGAGTTTTAGAGAATTTCATCCCCGGTTTGTGTCACGAAAACGTGTCATGGCTAGCTTCTTTTTTCATGATGATAGAATGTCAGCGCAGGGCAAACGCATTAAAATTTCTGTCCAAATACAAGGTTAGCTCAGTAAGTGTTACTCCAACTGGCCTTGCGCCGTCAGGTAGATCAAGTTAGGTTTTTTGCAACGCAAAAACCGTAACCCGACATTTGGGAGAAATGTAAAATCAATGACTTACGAGCTAAAGTGGCACACCAGATACTTGTAAGCCTAATCGTTGCAATGTATCCCAAGGATTGCCAGGCGACATCCCTTTTATCATTTTATCTAGTTCTACTGTTTTTAACAGATAGGTTTGCCAATTAGACAACGTATGTCTTTTTAAAGCAAGTGAAACTAAGTTTTTACGTTGTTGCCATACTCTGAATGTTTTAAATACTTGTTCTTGTTTTTGGCCATGTTTTAATGCATAGGCCATTTGATATAAATTACGGATTTCTCTGGTCAAAGCCCAGGCAAGTAAAATTGCCTCAACCCCTTCCCCTCGTAATCGTGTGAGTTGGCGTACACAGCGTACTACATTGCCTGCTAAAATCGTATCTATCCAATCAAACACTTCATAACGTGCACTATCAGCTACGGCCTCTAACACTTGTTCAATTTCAATGTGACCTTCACCATGTAACAATTTTAATTTTTCAATTTCTTGCGCACAAGCTAATAAATGGCCTTCAGAACGTTCAGCAATCATGGCAATTGCTTCAGTTGACGCTTGCAAACCAATTTGTTGCATACGTTGATTGATCCACTGTGGGAGCTGCGCTTTATCAATAGGCATCACTTGGACAACTGTGCCTTGTTTATCAATAAATTCAAACCATTTTGTCTTTTGTTTGCTGGCATCCAATTTATCAGCACTAATGAATAAAACAGTATCGTCTTCAGCGTGGGTAACGTAGTGTTGCAACGATTTTATTCCATCGCTGCCCAAACTTTGCTTACCTAATTGTAATTCCAATAAGCGTTTTACAGCAAACAAAGAAAAATTGTCTGCCTGCTGATTCAAATTTTGCCAATCAAACCCTTTTTCTACAGTGAGCACGGTACGTTCAGAAAAGCCCTGAGAACGGGCATAACTGCGTAGTATGTCCATACTTTCCATCATTTGCAAAGGTTCATCGCCCGTTACAAAATAGAGTTTGGCTAATCCCTGCTTTTTAAGATGGGCGCTAAGTTGATTGGCTTTGATTTTCAAACGTTAGACTCTTTATCTTGATTTTTACCCGCAGAAAACATTGTTTGCCAAAAAGTTTTTTGCAGTGCACCTAAGGTATGCAACTGTTCTGGCATAAGGTGCTTAGTCAGGCTTAATGGATCGAACCCTTCTACACCCGCTGACATATTTTTACGAATTTGTTCCAACATTTCAGTCTGCAATGGTTCAAGATTAGGCAAACCTAAAAAGGTTCTTAATTCTTGTGGTGTGACATCAATATCAAATTTTATTTTCATGAGTGTATTTTCTTTAGTGTAATGGTGGCAAAATTGGGAAATAGTTTTAGGACATTAAACCCCTTTTTCCTCTAAAATCTTTTTACCTACTTTTTTAATAATTTCACAACGCCATCTCAGTCGGTTTCCCTTGTCATAAGTCAATAAGTTTTTCCAAAAAAGGCGGCGAGTAAAATCGTTAACAATATACTTGCTTTTTACCCCAAGTAGGCTTTCATCTTCTAATAATTCGTAAAGCCTTTTTCTATTCTTTTCTTCTTCCATAAGCGGCAAGAAAGTACTCCACAAATATTCAGGTTCTACCTGAATTAGATATTCTTCATATTGATTGACCGTTAACGAAGAATTACGGTACTTCATATGTAAACAATCATAGAGTAACTGCGGGTGCCCACCACTAATTTCCAAAATTTTATTGGCTGAAAATTCATCTAAAGGATCAATTTCTGGCGAATGTTCCATTTCTTGTGGATATTTTTTACAATAACAATGTTCCCACATAGCTTGCACTTCATGTTCCCCTATTTCCTCCCAGTATTTAACTGTGGCTTGAGAAAGTAAAGACACATCTCCGTCACGGTATTTCATATCAAGCAATTTTTCACCGCCACAACATACCACATAGAATTTCCCAACAAATTGTTGCGTCAATGCACTCACAATTGATGCAAATTGACGACGTAACTCATAATTACCTTGTTCAAAGCAACTGACTAATAAAAATAGTTTTTCACTACTAGATGATTTTAACTTGTGTCGTAGATTAGATTCAAAATCACTTGCGCTATGTACATTATCAAAATTACATTGTTCACCTAAATCTGCAAAGTATGTATCTGTCGTGAAATCAAGATTGACGGGTAAAAAAGCCCGCAATACATTTTGGGGTAAAAACTGATTCTGTGCTTTCCTTAATAATGCCTCCCGTAAAGGAGGTTCACCCCAATTAGATTGACTTAAGACCAGCAAAATGGGTTTAAGCTTAGATAAATTTTCAAATAATTCACTGGTAAAATTGGGAAAAATAGCTTCTGCTAAATCGTCCACAATAGGAAATTCAAGCGGCCAATCCAATAATTCATACACCACGTTAATTTCTTGTTCTGAACATCTTAAACAACGCAAACCTCGTTCAATATTTTTTCGTTTATCTTTTCTAGGTTTGAAGTTGCCCTCTAACCAGCTTCTAAGGGTCATTACAGGTACATCCATCACTTTTGCAAGTTGAACCAGTGTAATACCTGTTTTCTTTTTTGCTTTTTCCTGGCAATGTTGAAGTACTTCGTAAAATTCGTGTGGCATAACATTTCACTTTAGAATATTCATCAACTAAATGATTTTAAATAATACCTCTCCAATTAAGCCTAAATTTTAACATTTAAATGGATATTAAAATACTTGGTAGTCCACTGCTTACTGCTTTATGAAAATAAATTATTCAGAAAATTTGGAAAAATGGTGAAAGGTGAAATTAGGGGGAAAAAATTTGAAAATAAGTGTTTTTTTGCTTATTTTTTTAAATGCGGCGTATTTAAGGAATCTACTGTTCCCATATACGCCGAAGCATGTAATTTGGCTTTAAATGGTCAATAAATTACAGAAAAATCGTTTAAGATGTCATTTTATCCAGTTAATAGCGACTTGCATTGGGAATTTTTTGACTAATTTTCAGCTAACTTTTTCTTTAATAATTCATTGACTTGCGCAGGATTAGCTTTCCCTTTAGATGCTTTCATCACTTGTCCAACGAAAAAGCCAAATAACTTATCTTTTCCACTGCGATAATCAGCAAGTTGTTTAGGGTTGCTGGCAATCACTTCGTCAACCATTTGTTCAATTTTACTGCTATTGGTAACTTGTTTTAAACCCTGTTTCTCAATAACTTGGTCTGCATTGCTTTCGCCTTCCCACATGGCTTCAAACACTTGTTTAGCAATTTTTCCAGAAATAGTGTTATCCGCAATTCGGCGTAACATACCTGCTAAATGGGCAGCACTGACAGGCGATTGGGTGATTTCCAAATTACTTTTATTTAATAAGGCTGACAAATTGCCCATTACCCAATTTGCACAAAGCTTAGGCTCGCAGTCCGCGGCTTGCAACGCTTCTTCAAAATAATCTGCTATATCACGATTTGCAGTCAACACGCCCGCATCGTAAGTTGATAATTCGTATTGGGTTGTAAACCTTTGTCTTTTTTCGTCAGGCAATTCAGGTAAGTCGCGTTGAGTTTGTTGCAGAAAATCTTCTTCTACTACAAGCGGCAATAAGTCGGGATCAGGAAAATAGCGATAATCATTTGCTTCCTCTTTGGCTCGCATGGAGCGAGTTTCATTTTTTTCAGCATCGTACAAGCGCGTTTCTTGGCTGACTTGTCCTCCGCTTTCCAAAATATCAATTTGCCTTTCCACTTCAAGATTAATTGCTCTTTCCACAAATCGAAAGGAATTCAAATTTTTTAGCTCTGCGCGGGTACCAAATTCAGCTTGACCTTTGGGACGCACAGATACATTGGCATCACAGCGAAAAGAACCTTCTTGCATATTGCCATCACAAATTTCCAAATAGCGCACCAATGAGTGCAATTTTTTCATATAGGCAATGGCTTCTTTGGCCGAACGCATGTCGGGTTCAGACACAATTTCTAGTAAAGGCGTACCTGCTCGATTGAGATCAATGCCTGACAGACCTTGGAAATCTTCATGTAACGATTTACCTGCGTCTTCTTCCAAATGTGCTCGAGTGATGCCTATTGTTTTTTCAGCTTCATCCATTTCAATAGTAAGCTGACCACCTTCAACAATGGGCAATTCATATTGACTAATTTGGTAGCCTTTGGGTAAATCTGGGTAAAAATAATTTTTTCTGGCAAACACTGACCGTGGTGATACTTTTGCGTTTACGGCTAAACCAAATTTAGCCGCCATGTAAACGGCTTCCTGGTTGAGTACTGGCAAGACACCAGGCAAACCTAAATCAACCGCACAAGCTTGTGTATTGGGCGGTGCACCATAGGCTGTTGATGCCCCTGAAAAAATTTTGCTTTTGGTGGCCAGTTGCGCATGTACCTCTAGCCCAATCACAGTTTCCCATTCCATAATTATTTTTACCTTTTTCACAAACTTTGAATGAGAGATATTCTCTCATAATTCGCTTAAAAACGCAGCTATAATTGCCATGAACGGTTGCAGGAATCATATGTAGGCAACCTATGCCAGAACTTTTCTACTTCCGCCTCAGTTCCTTCCTTACCAAAGAAAGGTTGGTGGGAAGTTGGTATTTTCTTTTCGCAAGGAGGAATAGAGGAAGTAAACTTAGTAGCAGTGGAGCAAAACATTGAATTGCCCATGGCAAAATTTTAGCATTTAACGAATATTGCCATATTTACTATTGACAATAATCTTATAGCCTTTAATTAGTTCTTGAATACCTTGGTCCAATGAATAAGCAGGTTTAAAACCTGTACTTTCAATTTTGTCATTCGACACAATGTAATCTCGTTTATCAGGGTCTTCTCCAATGGGCGCTTCTAAATATACAAATTCAGGCAAATGTTCCTTAATTTTGGCACATAACTCCAATTTAGACAGATTAGCATCGGATAAGCCCACGTTGTAAGGTTCATTTTTCATGCTGTCAAAGTTATTAATGGCATGAATAAAAGCACGCGCTACATCACGAATGTGAATGTAGTTGCGTTTGAAATGACCCTCAAAAATCACTACGAAGCGGTCATTAACAGCACGATAAGTAAAATCGTTAACCAGCAAATCAATACGCATACGGGGAGCCATTCCAAACACAGTCGCTAACCGGAAAGTTACACCATTGCCGCGTTCTAACACAACATTTTCCGCTTCCACTTTTAATTGGCCATAAGAGGAAATGGGTCTTAAGGGCGATTCTTCGGTGCAGTACACATCCTTTTCACCAATGCCGTAACCACTGTTGGTATTGGGATATAATACCCAAGTGTCTTTGCTTGCTAGTTCACATACTAATTTCACAGAATCGCGATTTGTGGAAACGGTGCCCACCAAATCATTTTTACATAATGGCGCACCCACTAAAGCAGCCAATGGAATCACAATATCAGCTTTATCAATCAGCGGCTTGAGCACATTTTTATCGCGTGCATCACCACGCACAACCTCGAAATTGGGATCAATACAACTGGCTAATAACGAGGTATTTTGGAACATAAAGTTATCTAAAACTGTGACTTTATGCCCTTCTTGCAATAAAGCGGGAACTAAAATTGAACCTAAATAACCGGCACCACCGGTAACTAAAACTGTTGCCATGTTCTGTTAACCTATATTTTTAAGCGTATTATATAAATGATCAATTTTATCACGGATGTCAATAGGATGGTTGCCCACAAAAAAGCCGTGATTATGCGCTATTTCAGCATTTGTTGAACGAGTGCATGTATAATCAAAATAACGACTGACATCATGTTGCAAAATATTACCACCGGTAATCACGCGGTAGTCAATATTCGCAGTTTTTAGCTTTTCCAGGACGTGTGGACGAGTAAGACCACTTTCAGGGTTGACTATCATGGGAAAACAAAACC
Organism: Thiotrichaceae bacterium; assembly: GCA_016745055.1. Classification (GTDB taxonomy): domain Bacteria; phylum Pseudomonadota; class Gammaproteobacteria; order Beggiatoales; family Beggiatoaceae; genus JADGDF01. The sequence goes on from JADGDF010000151.1 coordinate 6,804, forward strand.
AGGCACTTTCACCATTTTCTTGTGGAATGATGAAACGTGAGTCATTTTTAAAATAATTCACAAAATGGGCTGCATTTTTCCGACGAACATCTAAAAACTGAGGTAATTTTTTCAGTTGATTTCTACCCACTGCCCCATGTAATTCACCCGGACGGACATTGTAACCAGGCAAAATAAAACGGTAGGCTTCAAAAAAGTCTTCCGTCGTTTTTTCATAAATGGGGCTATTCTCAGGCTGATCGCGCGTCCAGCCATGATTACGCAAAGATCGCATCAAACAATATTGCTCATAATCATCGGTTAAAATACACCCGCCTTCCATTGTGGAAATATGGTGAGAAAAGAAGGTGCTGAACGTATTCACTAATCCTTGGGTGCCCGTGAAATTTCCTTGGAATTTTGCCCCCATAGACTCACAATTATCATCAAAGTGGATTAAATTGTATTTTTCACATAAGGCTTGAATCGCATCATAAGGACTGGGGTTGCCCAAAATGCTGACAGAGACTATCATCCGCGTTTTATCTGAAATTGCTTTTTGCAATTCGTCTACATCATAATTTAGCGTATTCAAATCCACATCCACAAAACGAATTTTTAATCCATATTGTTGCAAAGGATAAAACGTGGTTGACCAAGAAATACAAGGAGCGATGACTTCATCACCGCGTTGCAAAGGATTTTCTTTGCGGTAAAATAAAGAGGCAAGCGCAATCAAATTTGCAGAAGAGCCTGAATTGACCATGACGGCGTATTTAGTGCCAAAGTATTGGGCAAATTCTGCTTCAAATTCGCGTACATGCTTACCCATGGTAAACATATCGCTCTGAATCACGTCTATTAAGGCTTGACGGTCGTTGTCATCAAACGTTGAGTGAGTTAATCCGTAGTGCATAGTGGTTTAAGTATGTGTGTAAGCAATAATTTGGGAACCAGAAAAATCAAATTCAAAAGGAATGTACAAGTAATTTTTAAGGGCTTCTCGCACCTGTTCCTGACTTTCTGGTTCGACGTAAAAAACCATAAAGCCACCGCCACCCGCACCGAGTAACTTGCCACCAATGGCACCATTTTTCATGGCTAGTTGGTACATGTCATCGACTACATCAGTAGTAATTTTGGAGGACAGGGATTTTTTTAACAACCAGGATTCATGCAGCAATTCACCGAATCGACGAAAATCAGTTTTGTGATTTGTGAGCACTTGATAGGCTTCTTCGGTTAATTGTTGCATTTTAAGCAATTTTTCTGTATTTTTTTGCGTATTGTCAATTTGTTCTTTGGCAATATTTGAGGCGATACGATAAATACCTGAAAAAAATAGCATGAATTTTTCTTCAAATTTTTTCAGCATATTGGGACGCATGACAACGGGTTGAACATCAATTTCTCCTGTTTTCATGAATTCAATGACATTAAATCCTCCATACGCTGCAAAGGCTTGATCTTGAGAACCCACATTCTCTTGAATTAATTCCTGTTCAACGTGAATGGCTTCTTCCATCAATCGGTGTTTAGACAGCATTTTTCCATCAAAAGCATACAACGTTTTGAGTAAACCCACTGTAAATGCTGAACTTGAACCCATGCCAGATCGCGCAGGAATGTCACCATCATGGTGTATTGATAACCCTTGTTGGATGTTCAGATATTTAAAAACTTCGCGTACTGAAGGGTGTCGAATTTCGTCAGGTGTTTGAATGTCTTCAATGTGAGAATAAACAATGTGATGTTTGTGTTCAAAAAAAGGTGGTAATTGTCGGCAGGTGATATAACAGTATTTATTAATCGCTGTGCCAATGACTTTTCCGCCATTTTCTAAATACCAGGTAGGATAATCTGTCCCACCACCAAAAAATGAAATGCGATGAGGCGTTTTAGAAACAATCATGTAATCTTCATATCACCTTTTTGTTTAATTTATTAAATCTATTTTAGCACAACGTTAACTATTTGCTTGAAAGTAGCACAGAAAAGAAGTTTAAATGATAGCGTTTTTTGAAGCTATAAATTATTTTTAATATTTGAACAATAAATATAAATTGTCAATAATAAGTAAAAAGACTTAATTAGCTTTAATTTTGAATGGCTATAAATATAGCAATATCAAAATGATACGTTTTGAATAACATTGTCCAGTTACTTAATATAGAAATATTTATATAATCAACACTTTTAATCTTAATTGAAATCAAATGGCAGAAAAAAATTATCTATTTTTGAGCGGTATTTAACCCTTTGGGTATTACTTTGTATTAACGATATTGTTGTCCGTTTTAATTTATGTTGCTTTGCCTCTTATTATTGGCTATTTTTCCAGAAAATGGATTATTAAATACAAAGGGTTACAGTGGTTTAACGAAAAGTTTTTGCATTGGTTAACACCAGTTAGTATTGTTGCTCTGTTACTAACGTTAGTTTTACTGTTTTCGTTTAAAGGTGAAGTGATTATTAATAATCCATTGACGATTTTGTGGATTGCAATTCCGTTATTGATTCAAACAATGCTCATTTTTGTGATAGGTTATTTTGTGTTAGCAAGATTATTGAAATTGTCTTATCACGATGCCGCACCTGCTGCAATGATTGGGGCGTCTAACCATTTTGAAGTAGCTATTGCCACAGCCGTGATGTTATTTGGTTTATCTTCTGGTGCAGCATTAGCGACTGTAGTGGGTGTAAAGTTCCATATTTTCAGGTACCATCCCCTAATAATGAGGTAGATAACTTGATGAATAAGTTAAAGCAGTATTTGAAAAAGCTACCTCTATTAATTTTAACTACAACTATTATTGTCATTTGGTCATTTATTGAATTGAGAGGGTGCAATAATGTGACGATTACGCAGGAAGTAACAAATGGTACAGGAATTATCAATTCTGGTTCTGGTAATGTAACTCACATGAAATGACTTATGAAAAAACAAAGGTTAAAAACATGCCTGCTAAAGATATTTACCATAATGTTGTTAGACGTGCACTTGAAAAGGATGGTTGGATAATTACAGATGATCCTTTAGTTATCCAAGTGGAGCAAAAAAGGATCGTTTACATTGATTTAGGAGCAGAAAATTTTATTGCGGCTGAAAAAACAGGGGAAAAAATTGCAGTTGAAATTAAAAGTTTTGTGGGAAAATCTTTTAATGCGGAATTTTATACCGCTTTGGGACAATTTATTTCATATTATGGCGTTTTAAATGAAAGCGAACCGGGTAGGACATTATATTTAGCCGTACCAAAAAGTATTTACCAAACGCAATTTGATTCAAAATTAGTCAGTTTGGCAGTTAAAAATAGCGGGTTAAGATATATTGTTTATGATGTACATGAAGAAGGAGGTATCGTGTTATGGATGAACTAGAAAAATACAGAACTTGCATTGAAAGTATCATCAACGAATATAGCAAATTTAAGCCTAAATACGGTGAAATAGAGTTGCAGATGGTATTTGATAGAGATCGGGATCATTATCAACTTGTCAGTGTTGGTTGGAATAATGACGAACGTATTAATGGTTCAATTCTGCACTTTGACATTAAAGATAACAAAATATGGATACAACATGATGGTACTGAAAGTGGTGTCGCCGAGGAATTAACAGCAATGGGTATTCCCAAGGAGAATATTGTATTGGCATTTTATCCAGATTATATGCGACAGCATACAGGGTTTGCGGTGGAGTAAGATAAATGCTATAGATAAAGGTACTTTTGATTCACAAAAATTAGTAGGGATGAACATGAAAAATTGTTTTCTACTTATAATTGGAAGTTTACTGACTTTAGAACCTGTTTAAAGTTTTTTTAGAATGATAGCCAAACAAGCTAGCATAACGAATTGTAGACTAAAATTGAGGTTTCTTTCGCAGTTTTTCCAAAGTCT
>JADGDF010000152.1 GCA_016745055.1 Thiotrichaceae bacterium
GGCTCAAGCTAAGGCTATTCGCAAACGAGAACGCTGCAATGTCGATACCCTATTTACTGTTCATTTCAATGGTGACAAATTATAATGCGCTAGCTATATCTGTAATTTCTATAGAATTAATGACCGTTGTTCTACACCCTTAGCTCAGCAGAAGTGTTGTAAAACTTGCCGTGAACAAAACCCACCGCCTGAATAAAGCCAGCCACCATACAGGGACTTGATTCATGGCTGTCGTAACTATTCCTCATTCCTAACTTCTCTGCGTGGAAATGCGTACCTTGATGCTCCAGCGTCAAGTCCTATTCCTGCACCGCAGGATCGGTGCAATACACACTCCCACGCAGAGCGTGGGAGCGAGAATTCTACCCATCCTACGAATGCCACGGCGCTGGTTTACGAATCGCTGGCCAAATTGGACTGTCAATCGTCAACACCAATTGCCGTGCTAATTCCACCATCCCCGTATAACCCGCATAGGCAAATTCGCGTTCTTGGTTGATGTCCAAAAATGGAATACGGGCTTTAAGCGCTGTGTACATATTCCGACCACCAGCAATTAAAATATCGACTTGGTGTTGATGGACGATATTAAGCAAATGCTTAGCCCCCCCTTCTTCTACCATCATCGTCTCTTCTCCCATTAACTCGCGAATTCTGGCCTTATCTTCTTCGGTCGATTTTTTTGTGCCCGTGGCAACCACCGTCATGCCCAAATCTTGTAACGCGGCAACAATCGACCAGGATTTCACGCCACCCGTGTATAACAACACTTTTTTGCCTCTTAGACGCTTACGCCAAGGTTCAAGTGCTTGATTAATCTTGATTTCTTCGCGTTCAATCAGTACTGCTGTGCGTTGGGTTAAATCATCGTCGTTCAGTAAACGGGCAAAATCGCGTAAAGCCTGCGATACGTCGCTTACCCCGTAAAAACTGCCTTCAAACCACGGCGTACCAAATTTTTCTTGTAATTTTCTTGCAACATTAATCATAGCCTTGGAACAAACCATCATGTTGGCTTGTGAACGGTGCATGGTTTGTACTTCTTTAAAACGGGCATCACCCGATAAGGTCGCTAATACCCGTAAGCCCAGTTCATCCAGTAATGGCATGACGTGCCATAATTCACCGGCAATGTTATATTCACCAATTAACGCAATATCATGCACCGTCATGGTCGTATCTGTTGGTAATGGGTCTGGTTCGCGCGTGCCACACACATACTTGACCATGGCTTCACCGGCAATGCGGTTACCCAAGTTTTTGGTGCCGTAAAAACCTGCTGCATCAATGGGTACCACGGGCACTTGCCAACGTTGTTGCGCGGCTTTACACACCGCATCAATATCGTCCCCAATCAGTGCTGGCACACAAGTGTTATACACAAAGACAGCCGCAGGTTGATAAGTTTCAATCGCTTGTTTAATTGAATGTAAAAGACGTTTTTCGCCGCGTCCCATAATCACATCTTGTTCGGTTAAATCCGTGGTCATACCAATACGAAACAAGCGTGAGCCACTGGAACGGGTACCACGGTTATCCCAGGAACTGCCTGCGCAGGCGATAGAGCCGTGCACAATATGCGCAACATCGGCAATCGGTAATAGCGCGATTTGTGCACCATCAAATGCACAACCACCCGCCGTTTCCCCGGGTTTTAGTTTGGCACAACCGGATTTCGATTTTTGATTGTGGTTACAGGCCGGTTCGTCTAATAAGGCTGCAATATCCTGAGATTTCATGCTTAAACTCCATACGGCTTTTGCGCCCATTGACGCAGCACTTTTAAATCTTTCGCGGGCAAATAATCGAATGCACCCATTAAATCACGCAATATCGCTTCAGCTAAGGTAACATTGGCTGCTTTATGGCTGAGCATCATAAAATACCAGGCAAAGGGATAACCAATATGACGGTCATAACCATGAATGGCATTGGCTAAATCTGCTCCTGACAAACGATCCGAAGGTAATTGCGGCAAATCTCCGGCAAAGATAGCAACCGGTCGGGCTTGTAAACGGTAATTGCCATCAACATCCATGTATTCACGCAAAGATAAAATCCAATGCTCACAAAAAAGTGCTTCAAACGCACTGCTCTGCTGCCAATCGTTAAAAAAACGTTGTAAATGTTGTAAGGCCTGACTTTCACGCTTATCTTGTTGTAATAATTCACCAATCGGTAAGAGTCGTCTGAATCGATAATAAGCAGCACCAACGTTTTCAGCAGGCAAGCGTTCATAATCCACAGGTTCTACAAATTCTTCTAAATTATCTGGATACTCGTCTTCTGGAATCAAGGGGCGATCAATCACCGCTTGTAATTCTTCAATTTCCAGTTGTACAAACTCACAGGGATGTTCACCGTAACTCGCGGTAAGATAATGCGTTTGACCGGCTAAACGGGTCACCAAATAGCCTGCATCCATATAGTCATTAACTAATTGATCAATATCATCTGCAGATTCTGTTTCTACCCACTGACGAAGGTTGTCACTAATCATTTGATGCTCTTGGTCAACGACGCCCCCTGAATGATGCCACCCCCCTCGACTGAGTACCGCTTGAAAGGACAGTGTGGGCATTAATTGATGTAAGCCTGCTAATAAAGCCATGTGTTGGGATTCAACGGAGGTGTCTGCGCATAGTTGTTGTAATTGTTCTGTTTTAGCTAACACAATCGACCTCATCAATTTCTGCCACCAATAATCCACTGGCTGTGGGAAGACTTTGGGTAAACGTCAAACAATGTTCGCTACTGTCCACTAAATACAAATTAAACGATGGGTGATGATAAATAGGTTCGACTTCACCCACGTCATCATCCATACAATAGCTAAAATGCAGTTGTGGATAGCGTTGACGCAGTGTTTGAGTAATATCCTGGTTTAAAGGCTGTTGGCTTAACCAATTCGCAATTTCGTTCAACTGCTCAGGCGCAATCATAGCTCTTTTTCCCGCGTAAAACGTACTCGTTGTTCAGGCTGTTGTCCCATAATTTTCGCTAACCAAGGGGGAGGGGAATGAGCAATGGCCTGTTGTAGTTCATCAATGGTTTTGCTGGCAGAATCAGGTTGTGGTTTTTTAATCGGATGAATACCCGCCTTGACGACTTTTGCGGTGGCTGGTCCCCCAATCGACGCGACAAATACGATTTGACAATCCGCAATTAAATCCGCCCGGTAGCTGTTTTTATCATTGTCGCCCTCATCATCAGTTGAACGAATTGCAATCAGACGATTTTCCTGGGCAGACACTTGGTAAATCAAAAATCGCCGACAACTACCAAAATGACCATCGAGCAACGCTTCTCGGTTGGAGGCACAGGCGACCCGAATGCTATCAGGAATATCGCCTTCTTGATACGTTTGCACATCGGGAAGTTGCAGGTTATCTGCATTTTCATCTTTAAGATAGGCCAAGGCTTTTTTGAGTGCTTCTGGTGAATACTCATTCAACGCCCCATTGGCAGCAGATTTTAATTTTTTGACGGTTAAACTATTTAAAGCATTCACTGTCGGGGGCAAACCAACGGCATTTTCTAAAATGTTTAGCAATGAACGATTGTCGATATCGGGCAGCTCGCGTGCCGCTAAACCAATACGCAATGCCATTTGTTTGGATAAGGGTTGCATCATGGTTCATTTCCATTTTAATCGCGGGTCAAGGTTTATAACCTTAGCGTGAAAGTTATAAACCTTGAACTGCAATGAGTTTTTACCACCTCTCGCTCCTCTCCTTGGCAAGGAGGGGACGGGGGAGGTTTTCTCGCTCCCAAGCTCTGCTTCCCGACTCGCAAAGCAGAGCTTTGCAGGCATGCGTTACCAAGCAGAGCTTGGTAACGAGAACAGCTTACGCAGGCACGATACAATCATCTTCCATACAGACATCCAAACATTGTGCCGTATCAAATTTGCCTTCGCATTCGGTACAAGTATCAGCCACGATTTTGTATACGCCCTTAAAAGGGATAATCGATTCGGTGGGACAGATAGATTCACAATCCCCACAAGCGGTACAAATATCTCTTACAATAGCTAAAGCCATGATTCAAACTCCTTACATTTAATTCACAGAGACCTGACTTTCTAGGTATCTGACCACTTAAACACGTTTAAATCGTAAAGTGGTTGGAAATTTAGGTTTGGGACTGATAGGATCAATATAATATTGGGAACCGTCAGTTAAATTAACCACTCCCCCCCAAGCCTCCTCGGTATCAGTTTCTACCGATTCGATTTCATCTTCCTGGTCTTTTTTGGCGATATAAAATAACAATTTGCCGTTATTTTTGGCCCGTATCATTACATTTGGCATAGTCACCTCGTTGAATAAAAACCGATGATGTTGTGGTTCACTACATTTATTTCCTCGTTCCCATGCTAGAACATGGGAGCGAAAAAACATCACCAGAAAAACAGTTAACGAACCAAATCGTAGTTATAATCTGTGGTACCCATACCTCGGGTTTCCTCATCCAACCGCTCTAACACAGCGTTGACCAAGGTTTTCAAGATAGACATCGCCCCTTCATAACCCAAAGTGGTGTCACGATGCATGTGATGACGATCAAAGATAGGAAATCCCAAGCGAATTAAAGGCACTTCACACTCTTTACCTTTATGTAAGGTATCGCGTTGGATAAATTTGCCATAAGAACTACCAATCATAAAGTCCGGTTTATTGGTAAACATCAAAGAGCGGAAATGCCATAAATCTTTACTCGTGTGGACTTCACTGTTTTGGCCATAGGGTGAATCAGCCAACATTTTTTCTACCGCTTTTTTCCAGCGTTTATTGGCATGATTACATAAAATATGGATAGGCTCGGCGCCCAATTCCAATAAAAAGCGCGTTAAACCCAGGACAAAGTCAGCATCCCCATACAGGCCAAACTTCTTGCCATGCAACCAGGAATGGCTATCTGTCATCATATCCACTAAAATACCACGTTCGCGAGTTAAAGAAGGTGAGACGGGTTTACCGATTAATTCAGAGACTTTCATTAAAAATTCGTCTGTTCCGTCTAATCCTATGGGAATTGCAATATTGGAAGCTGGTTGTTTCCAAACATCTTTCACGAATTTACGGGTTTTTACCAATTGCCAGGGTTGTAACAACAGCGTATCGATGGCATTGGGGGCATCTCTCATCTCGTCTAAAGTAGTGCCTCCGTCATACATCCGGTATTCACCATCGGCAGGGGTATCCAAAACTTCGCTGGGATCAGATAACAGGCTACATTCCACGCCCATCTCTTTCATCATGCGCTGCATTACTCGATAATTGCCCAGATACGTTTCAAAGCCAGTGACAATATTGAGCTTTTGATTACTCCCTACCTTTTTGTCATCCATGTATTTCAAGGTGAAATAGCGTTGTATCCCCTCAAACATATTATCCCAACCAGTGGTATGAGAACCGACGAAACTGGGGGTGTGAGCAAACGGTGTGGGGAATTCGCTATCAATATAACCTTCTTTTTTAGCATTACCAATAAATGCATTAAGGTCATCACCGATAACTTCTGCCATACAAGTGGTAGAGACAGCAATCATATCAGGTTTGTACAAAGCTTTAGCATTTTCCAAACCATTAAACATATTTTTTTGACCACCAAACACCGCCGCATCTTCAGTCATGGAATCAGACACACAGGCAACGGGTTCTTTAAAATGGCGATTAAAATAGGTACGGAAATAGGCCACACAACCTTGTGAACCATGTACATAAGGCAGTGTTTTTTCAAATCCAAGCGCGCATAAGACCGCACCTAACGGCTGGCAGGCTTTAGCTGGATTGACGGTTAATGATTTACGATCAAAATTCAGCTTTTGGTATTCTTCCGTGGTCGTCCATTGAAAAATTTCTTCAATTTTTTCCTGTGGATGTTTTTCTTCAAAGGCTTGCTTGTTGCTTAAACTCTCTTTGTATTCATCTTGACGAAACAAAGGATAACTGGGTTTAATTTCTTCAACGACTTGACTCATGTGGGTTCTCCCGCCGTGCCACTTTTTCGTGGACAACGGCTTAGATAAAAAGGGACTGTGAGGAATGAAAATTTACGGTCAAACCTGACAGGTTTTAGTCGCAGGTTTTATTTAGGAATAAGAATTAAGTGGTATCCATTACCTCTTCAAGCAGACCTGGCAGGTTTTCAAAACCTGCCAGGTCTTGTTTTAGACTTGATTAAATTTCCATTCCTGAATATTCATTCCTTAAGCGGCAGCAGCAGTGGCCGTTTCAGATTCTTCAGCTTGTAACCAGGGGGCTTTGATTTTGTTCCAACATGGATTATTCAACGTCATATCCATGTCACGAGCAAAAATGGCAAAACCATCGTAACCGTGATAAGGGCCAGAATAATCCCATGAGTGCATTTGTCTAAACGGAATTCCCATTTTCTGGAAAATATATTTTTCTTTAATACCAGAGCCAATTAAATCGGGTTTGATGCGTTTGACAAACTCTTCAAATTCATAACCAGTCACATCGTCATAAATCAAAGTGGCATTACCCATTTCTTTGATAGTGCGGTCATAATCATCGTTGTGAGCAAATTCATAACCCGTACCCACCACTTCCATGCCTAAATCTTCATAGGCACCGATGATATGCCGAGGCCGTAAACCACCCACATACAGCATCACTTTTTTACCTTCCAAGCGTGGACGGTATTTGGCAATCACAGCCTCATATTCAGCCTGATATTTTTCAATGACTCGTTCGGCTCCTGCTTTGATTTTGTCATCAAAAAATCCAGCGATTTCGCGTAAACTGTCCGCAATTTTAGTGGGGCCGAAAAAGTTATATTCCATCCACGGAACACCATATTTTTCTTCCATGTGGCGCGAAATATAGTTCATCGAACGATAGCAGTGTAATAAATTGAGCTTAGCTTTCGGGGTATTTTCCATTTCTGCCAAGGTGCCATCCCCTGACCATTGCGCAATCACCCGTAACCCCATTTCTTCTAATAGCGTCCGTGAAGCCCAGGCATCACCACCGATGTTATAATCACCAATAATCGTGACATCATAAGGTGTAGATTCAAAGCTGTTATCATTATCACGAGCATCTAATATCCAGTCACGTATGGCATCGTTGGCGATATGATGGCCTAAAGACTGAGATACCCCACGGAAACCTTCACAACGTACCGGCACAACGGGTTTTTCTAACTCTTTTGCGGTTCTTTTTGAGACAGCTTCAATATCGTCGCCAATCAACCCAATAGGACATTCCGATTGCACGGTAATTCCCTTGTTTAACGGGAACAATTGATTCATTTCCATAATCATTTGTTCAAGTTTTTTATCACCGCCGAAAACAATATCTTTCTCTTGAAAATCAGACGTAAAATTCATCGTGCCAAAAGTATTAATACCCGTTGAACCGACATAATAATTACGTCGTCCGGCACGAGAATATTGACCACATCCCACAGGCCCGTGAGATATGTGAATCATATCTTTAATCGGTCCCCAAACCACCCCTTTGGAACCCGCATACGCACAACCACGAACCGTCATCACCCCAGGCAATGACTTGCGGTTAGACGTAATGCATTTTTTGGACTGTTCTACTTCTTGATCATTGGCTGTTAAATGTTTAGCCCGATCTGCTTTAGCTGTTTCTGGATAGACCTCTAGCACTTCTTGAATCAGAGCTTCGGTCTCTTCGTGTGTCATTACTGACATAATATTCTCCTATCTTGCCACCACTAATCTATGGATGTGCAGGCAGTCAAAATAACGATAAAAATGAATTAAGCAGCGACTGCTTCATTGACGGCTGTTTTACCGATGATGCTTTCGTCTTCTTCCTGCATAATGCCAAATTCCATCAACAATTCTTCCAATTCATCCATGGTACAGGGTTGTGGAATAACCATATTTTTATTATCAATCACTTTTTGTGCAAGTGTACGATACTCATCAGCCTGCTTTGCTTTAGGATCATATTCAATCACCGTCATACGACGAATTTCTGCCTGTTGTACCACATTGTCACGCGGTACAAAATGAGTCATTTTGGTCCCTAATTTGGCTGCCAAGGCTTCAATTAACTCATCTTCGCGGTCAGTATTACGGCTATTACAGATCAAACCAGCCAAACGCACACTGCCAGAATTAGCATATTTCACAATACCTTTGGAAATATTGTTAGCGGCATACATAGCCATCATTTCACCGGACACCACGATATAAATTTCTTGAGCTTTGTTTTCACGAATTGGCATCGCAAAACCGCCACACACCACGTCGCCTAATACATCGTAGAACACAAAGTCCAAATCTTCTTCGTAGGCACCTTCTTCTTCAAGGAAGTTAATGGCAGTAATAACTCCACGTCCGGCACAACCCACCCCTGGTTCAGGGCCACCAGATTCGACACATTTTATTTCGCCATAACCGGTTTTTAATACATCTTCTAATTCCAAATCTTCTACGGTACCGGCTTCAGCCGCCATTTCCATAATGGTATTTTGCGCTTTAGCGTGCAAAATTAGACGAGTAGAATCAGCTTTAGGGTCACAACCCACAATCATTACTTTTTTACCTAATTCCGCTAAACCAGCCACCAAGTTTTGGGTCGTTGTGGACTTACCAATTCCACCTTTACCATAAATTGCACATTGACGTAACGCCATTTCCTATCTCCTAAATCATTTATTAGTAGTTAGCGTGAATGAACACTAAAGTGTTCGTATAAGACCACATAATGGCAATTGATAGGCCATCGTTTAAATATTATTTAACTAGTTGTTTTTATTATTAATAAATATTTTTTTCTTGGTACGGTTTGTAACAAAATGAGGGAATTGTATGAATGGAAACAAACAATTTTGTTGTTGTGGACAGGAGGGTTTAATTTGTTTTTGAAATTATGAGTTACAGATTTATATTATTTAACAGTTGTATTTAATTTTAAATGTATTATATAATATAAACTAATCTGATTTAATATATTCAAATCTATTTAAATGTGTTAAAAATAACTTTATGTTGTCAGATAAACCTATTTTTTGTTAACTAACAGTGAGGTTAAGTGATGAAGATTACTTTAAGTGAAAACGATTTGAGTAATTTATCTACTCAAACAAGAACAGAAATCATGAACTTGATTTTACAACCACAGACAAATATTGAAGAAGACCAAAAGGTAGGGGATGAAGAATCTTATGAGGAAGATGAGCCTTTTGATATGACTCCCCGAACAACTCGCGTTTTTATGCAAGGAATTTCTGATAAAACAAAGAGCTTTCTTCGTGTTTTTGCTGAAAACAATGGGGAAATAACCAATGAAAAATTGCTAAAGGCAATGCAAGTTGAAAGAGACCAAGAGTTAAAAGGGGTATTTGCAGGCATTACTCGTAAAATACGCCGGTTTGATCCAAGCGATGACAGTGATGCTTATCTCATTTGGTGGAATGAAGAACCTGAAAGCGAAGGAGGATTACACTACATGTCAAAAATGACCACTGAGTCTTTAAGAAAGTATTTTGATTTGGCCTAGTATACTGTCAAGATTTCTCTCGCTCCCACGCTCCGGCGTGGGAGTGTGTACCCACCGCTCCTGCGGTGACGATTAAAAGACTTGACGCTGGAGCGTCAAGGTATACATTCCCACGCCAGAGCGTAGGAACGAGGTAACTTACTTTTTACTACCATGAGATGAAAAATGACGCTAGAACAACAACTTTTACAACAAATTCAATTACTGCCAACCAACAAAAAATTAGAACTTTTAAATTTTGTCCAAGTGCTAGCAAGCAAAAATCAAATGCCTCATAAAAATATACCTAAACGATTAGGTTTATTAAAAGATAAATTAATTGTGGCAAATGATTTTGATGCGCCCCTACCTGATGAAATACTGAACAGTTTTTATGAAGGTAAACTGTGAAATTTCTACTAGATACACATATTTTAATCTGGACCCTTCAAGACAGTGCTTATCTCTCAGAACAAGTCAAAACACTTATCAATGATAACGATAATGAAATCTACATCAGTTCTGCGAGTATTTGGGAAATTGCGATAAAATCTTCGTTGAATAAACTTAACTTATCGACCAACGACATTACCGAAGCGCTATACCTAAGTGATTACCTACAATTGCCCATTACATTTGAACATGCAGCAAAAGTTCTCTCGCTCCCACGCTCTGGCGTGGGAGTGTGTACCCACCGCTCCTGCGGTGACGATTAAAGGGCTTGACGCTAGAGCGTCAGGGTATGATAGGGGTAGGGAAGTAAAACTCCCCTCCCTCCGAACCGTGCATGCGATTTTCCCGCACACGGCTCTCCAGTCGATATAGTTAGCGCATTATAATTTGTCATTTTTGAAATGAACAGTAAATAGAGTATCAACATTGCAGCGTTCTCGCTTACGAATAGCTTTAGCTTGAGCCCACTTTTTCTCAATAGGATTAAGTTGAGGGCTATAGGGAGGTAAAAATTCAATCAAAGTGCCTGATTCTTCAATTGCCGTTATCATGTCAGCCCGTTTGTGAAAGCTGGCATTATCCATGATAAGTACTGCCTTTTCGGGTAATACGGGGATTAGTGCTTGGGTCAACCAAGCATAGAAAACATCGCTGTTGAGTGTTTTCAAAAAGAGCTACTGTTAAAAACTTCATCCCAACAATAGCCCCAATCGCATTAATACGCCCCTTGGCTT
>JADGDF010000286.1 GCA_016745055.1 Thiotrichaceae bacterium
TAGGTATGTTTCTATGCTACAACCACTTCATTACCCTGGAGAAGGTGAACTTAAGGCTGTTATTCAGCTTGATGATGGGCAAACCATCACAGAAGCAGTCACTTTTAAATTAGTTGATGATATTAAACCTGAAATTAAAATCACAATACCTGAAGACAGGCATGTCACCAAAGATAGTCAAATCGCAATTGAAGGAACAGGGGCTGAAAACAGTTGGTCAGGATTTACTGGATTGGATTGGGAAGTCAAGTGGATTAACGCAGAAGGCTTTGAACAAAAACAATCAGGACAAGGTGGAGGTAATCAAGCACAGGATGGTGCGACCCAGAAAATGCATCTGACATGGTACGCGGATATTCCCTTACATGAAGGTGAAAATACGATTAAGATTACGGGATATGATGGTGCAGATAACAAACATGAAGAAAGCATTATTGTTTTCAAAAATCGTCCGCCTCACTTGGAAGCGATAGGGAAACCTGAAACAGTTTATGGTGAAGAAAACAAAGTACTTAATATTACCCTAGAAGCAACAGATGATGATGGTAATTTAAAAGAATTGATAGTTGAGTGGGGAGATGGAACCTCTGAAACTGCGCCCTTACAAAACTCAACTAGCGTGGTGTCCTTAAGCCATACTTACAATCGTGGTGACTTAGTTTTGTGGCAAGCGATTGCTTTCGATTCGTTTGATGAAAAAAGTGAAGCTGTCTTTGGCTCAGAAGATAGCGTGTTATATTCAGAAGAAATTGCTAAGAAAAATGGGTGTAAAGACAGTGTTGGTGATCCTATTGATACGGCGACAGGCGCCCAATATTTAAACGAACGCTTATTGCGAGTAAATGGGGTTTTACCATTGAGTTTGACGTTAGACTATAACTCCATGCTCATGAAAAAAGGTCGTTTTGGTCGCAGTTGGGGCGATAGTCAATACGGTACGTATTTAGAAACGACAGAAAATAATGACGTTATCGTTCATTGGACGACGAATCGTTATAATCGTTTCACGGCGACAGGTAATGGACAATACACTTCTGAACATTTTTCCTGTAATTTTGATGTGCTGGAACAAATGGCAGATGGTTGGACATTGACGCGTAAAAGTGGTCAGGTATATGTATTTAACAGCCAAGGGCAATTGGTTCAAAAAGGTAATACGCAATCACAGTTTTTGAACTTGAGTTATGATGCCCAGGGACAGTTAGTCAAAGTCACCGAACCGTCAGGACGTTATTTGCAATACCATTATAGCAATGGCCTGGTGACCTCTGTGATGGATAATGCGAATCGTCAGGTTAGTTTTAGCTACGATGCGGACAGTAATTTAGTTCAAACTACCAATGCAATGGGACATAAAACGACTTATGTTCATAATGAGTATGGTCAGATTATGTCTGCGACCAATAATGAAGGTCGGCAAATCTTCCGTAATGTGTTTGATGACAACACCCATTTGGTTATTGCACAATATGATGGTCATGATGATAAAGCGTTGCAACTAGATTATGGCACCCGTCAAGCAGATGCTCCAGTCACTACGGTAACGTATCGCAACCAAGCGCAACGAATTTATACCTTCAATGACAAATTCAAATTATTGCGTGTGCAAGATGAGTTAGGCAATACCACGCATTTTAGTTATAACGCAAAAGGCAAACGCATTCAGGTCAGAAATGCCAAAGGCGATACCCAAAGATTTGCGTATGACACGCAGGGTAATTTAATTCGTATCACAGATGCCAAAGGGATCAAGACTGAGCTACATTATGATGCCCATCATAATTTAATTCGGGTAGTCAATGCAGCCAATCAGCAAACCCAATTCACGTATGATGCGCAAAATCGTCTGATTATAAAAGCCAATGCGTTGGGTGAAGTCACGCACTATACCTATAACACGCAAGGTCAACTGGCCAGTTATACGTCTCCAGACGGTGGTGTGACGACCTTGACTTATAACCAAGGTTTGCCTGTCAGTGTGACGTTGCCAGAAGGTCAAACGCGAACGATGGCTTATGATGCACTAGGAAGAGCGGTTGCTTTGACGGATGCTGAAGGTCAAACCACGCAAATTAGTTATGATGCCAATGACCGTGTTATTGCAGTCACTGACCCATTGAATCATACCCGTCATTTACAGTATGACAGCCAAGATAATATCATTCTGTTAACTGATGCCAATGGCAATGTAACTCAACGCGTCTATGATGCCAGTGGACAGTTGATTGTAGACATCAATGCCTTGAATCAAGCCACCCATTATGAATATGATTCAGAAGGGCGTTTGATTCAAATCAGGGATGCCAAAGGCCAAATCAGCCGTTTTGATTATGATGCTAAAGGCCAATTAGTCACTGTCACAGATGCCTTAAATCGCAGTCGTGAATTGACGTATGATGCGTTAGGCAATGTGACAGGTCAGATAGACGGTTCAGGTCAACGCACTGCACGTTTGTATTATGACAGCAATAATAATTTAACCCTGCTAAAAGATGCGGACGGTGAACAAA
>JADGDF010000287.1 GCA_016745055.1 Thiotrichaceae bacterium
TTTTCATACTCGTTCTCCTAAGTTTACAAAACTTGTTCTTTCTTATATCCTCCTTTTCGCAAAATACCATCTTAAATTCCGTGATACAACTCTATTGTTGTTTCATTACGTGCATCTTTTAACACGAAATAGTTACCTCCTCATTCCTATTTTGTCTGTATCCTATAATGATTTATCCATCAATATACCTCAATGGATCATGTTCACGATTTTGCATAACAGATTCAACTAGTTCATCAATACACTTAGATTCGTCCGCAAATAAACCCAATACCTTATTTTGTACAACAAGTGAATTTGATTGATGAGTTGATAATTTTTCATGAGAAAGGATAATAATTTCAACCTCTTGATCAGAAAAGTTGTCAGGTAAATCAATAACAATTTGTTACCCTTGTGCTTTTTTTACAGTCCTAATTGCTTGCATTTCAATATCCTCACCTTTCCATCAACCCAAGTTTCCGCTTTATTCCAATCGTCACCAGCAGACGTTGAATGAATTGTAGCCGCCCAACTTTGCGGTATCCACAGTAACAGCATCATGAGAGTCAGTGCAGATAAGTTGCGGTATGTGTTTGAGTTTAAGTTTTTCATGGTTGTGTCCTCTTTAAATGTGTTTGAACAAGATTACATGGATTAAAGGATTGGCAGGATTAAAAATCATGGTAATTTTATGGTTATAAGGTTGATCCTAAAATCCCATGAATCCAGATTCAGACAATTATACTTCGTTAAAAGTGATTGATAAGATTATTTCCATATTCTCTGAATGCCATAATCATCAAAAACTTCATCCTTGCTTAAAACCGGTATATCTTCCACTAAACTTTGGGCGATAATTAAACGGTCAAATGGATCACGATGATGAAATGGTAATTCTGCAACCTTTATAGTATGTTGAAAACGGATGTCAAATAAGTCAATCCCATTTTCCTAAAGTTGTTCTGAAATAAAAGGTTCTATTGGCTGAACAATATCTAATTTACCCAAACTTACCTTGATAGCAATTTCCCATACACTAGCGATACTCAAATAAAACTGATTTTTCGGATTTAAAAACAATTTTTTAGCCGTTTCACTGAGCTTGGACGAATACAATTCATTAATCAGCCATAAAAATGTGTGCGTATCTAATAAAAATTTCATCATTGATAACCTTTAAAATCTTCCAAAGGTTCATCAAAATCTTCAGTCATAGTAAATAAACCATTAGCAGTACCCAACCACCGTTTTTTTCCTACTATGTAATTTGACGAAATCCCGCATTTTTAGGTAAACGAGTTTTAGAGAATTTCATCCCCGGTTTGTGTCACGAAAACGTGTCATGGCTAGCTTCTTCTAAAACAGTTTGATTAATAGAAATAGGGGACAATATAGCAACTGGGGTATTTTGTTGTGTAATCAAAATAATTTGCCCTTCAGCAGTTGCAATAAGTAATTCAGGTATTTTTGCTTCATCAGCACTAACTGTAAGCATTGTCATATTAGTTTCCTTTTAAGTGTTTGAAACAGATTACAATGATTTGAGCAGTAACTTGTTTAGTACCTTCTTTAATGTGAAAATATTTCACTAATGCAGAAGTATCAAAAAAAAGGATCACAATCTCTCCTCACGATTTGAAACAATTTCTTGTGGCAAATTGCCTTGGCAATTTGCTAAAGCTTCTCTTGTTTTAAGATAGTCCGTTTTTAATCATTTCGGCGAACATTGCGTTTGCTTCGTCAACAGTTGAACAAAATTATTGACAATAATTAAATCCATAGCTGATAATTGTTCAATATTTTTTATTAATTGCTATTTTAATATCATTTTGCCTTATGACCTCTAATTGACATTGTTGTTTATTCATCCAATTTTACGCTTTATTTCAAATCCTACCAAAAGCCACCAAATGAACCGTATCCGCCCAGCCTTGCGATATCCACATAACAATCCTATTATAATTAAACCTTGTTCCTTCGCCGTTAAGCGTCCTTTCTTTTCATCCATTAAAAGTAAGCTAGCCTACTTCCGTTTAGCTAAAAGAATTGCCTCAATTTCTCCTTGATCTAAATGAAGTAATGAACTATTGTCATCAACTATCTTTACCTCACAAACTTCAACCCAAGTGGGAGGGTTTAAAAAATAGCGTTGAACTCTATCAGGTGTACTTTCATGTGCTAGTTCCTGATAAACAGCCGTTGGAATCAACACCTTTCCAAACAATTGTGGCAACAAATCCTGTTCGCCAATAACACTCAAATAGCGAAGCGGTGAGGTATTGGAAACAATCACCTTCATTGTGAATTTTTTTCCAATAAAGCTAAAGTTTCTAAATCCGCTTCAAAATCCTCTTTATCGTAATACAATTGACAACAACCTTGTTGTTCTAAAATAATTACAGTATCTTGCCAATTTTGGTGGTTTAATAGAGTTGTATCCCGTTAAAAATCAATCAATTAGCTAGATAAAAGTTCCATAGTCCGGCACATACTCCAATTATTTCATCATATAAATCAATAA
>JADGDF010000153.1 GCA_016745055.1 Thiotrichaceae bacterium
TCTTATTGATTTATATGATGAAATAATTGGAGTATGTGCCGGACTATGGAACTTTTATCTAGCTAATTGATTGATTTTTAACGGGATACAACTCTAATAGTAGTACTACCGTAAATTTATTGGCAAATCCAGCTAACACAGTTACTTGGAGTGCAAGTTGCCCCAATGGAAAAGTGGTACTTACCGCAAATCAGGTTACCAATTGTGTAGCCACTTTTACTCAGGAACCTGATCCAATCAACCCTGGAACAGGTACATCGAAAGCGTGTATCAATGATTCTGAAGAAATTCAAGAAAATGGTCATCCTGATAAATACTCAGTGACATTAACCTCTTGTTCGACCATTACCAGTGGAACTACGCATAACTGGTTGTTATATACCAAAAATGGTCCTTACGACTATGACCGTTTAACTGATGACGTTAGTAAGAGTACAATTAAAGTTGCTTTAGAAAAAGGACAAGACTACATAGTTGTGTTGCAAGTTACTGATGGCACTGATAGCAATGTTATTGCCAAAGAAATTCGTTTATCTTCTTTGGTAGATTTTATTGCAGAGCCTAATGCCAATAGAATTGATTTAACCGCGTCTGTTATTGGCAAAGATGAAAAAAGCATT
The DNA here is from genome assembly GCA_016745055.1 of Thiotrichaceae bacterium. Classification (GTDB taxonomy): domain Bacteria; phylum Pseudomonadota; class Gammaproteobacteria; order Beggiatoales; family Beggiatoaceae; genus JADGDF01. The sequence continues at coordinate 621 of JADGDF010000153.1, forward strand.
CGTTACTATTGGTGGGACTGGAACACTCGCAATAGCAGCCTTATTGGTCAACGCCAAGTGCTTAAGGATCAAGCTCTATCTGTAGGTGAACATGTCATTACATTAATGGCCTATGATGATCAAGATAATTTTATAGGTGCTGCGACAAAAGTTGTCACTATTCTTGAAGCAACAGCCCCTATTTTTTCACTACCCGCACCTACCGTAGAATCAATACACGAAGAAGGTAAGATCAGCCTAAAATTTAATGCCATAGGGACTTATGACCCTGATAATATATCTCAAGATATTGCTGATACCATCGAAGATAAAACTGGGATTGGCATCGCAAGATATGATTGGGAAATTAATATCAGTGGCAATCAATGGAATACTTGGGATTCGGCTAAACTCAAATATGGTGCAGGTGAGCTGATAGAAAGTGCCAATGAACCAAGTAAAATGACGTTCTCTTATTCCGACAACACACTATCTGGATGCCCCAGCGAATGGGAATGTGGTTTACCAAAACTAGCAGTTTATTACTATCTGAAAATTACAGATGATGAAGAAAGTCGTGCTATCTCAAAAGACGGCTCCGGTGGACCTATATTTATCGTTAGACCCAATGCAGTTTATTCCCAACTCCCTATCTTAGGTCAATCTTTGTCATTCAAAAGTTCTGGACTGGAAAACGGTCCTGCAGGTAACCAATTTAGAGGAGGCGCATTTACGAGTACCAGAAAATCAATTAAATCTAAAGACGCGGTATTCAGCGTAGAAGACGAAATTGAAATTTTAGCCCATATCTCAGTTGATGCAGCACATGAAGGTGAAAAGGCTGATAAATTGATCGTTATTGGTAAAGATCCCGCTTCACTTGCACCACGCTAGTGGTATCGGCAATCAACTCAGCCTGAAAGCGAAGAAGATTTTTCGTGGCGTCCCTTGTGGATTGGAATGAACAGCCTTAAAATTTGCTACCAAAACAAGAAGAAAATATTACTAATGTAACTTTAGGTAATTCGGTTAAAATAAGAGTGTATAGTGGCCGTTTAGCCAATGCATTCTCTTCAATGCCAACCAATTTAACTGGCAATTACAGTGTTTTTGTTGGTTATCGTTTAGCTAGTGGGGAAATTATTTTCAATAGTCGAAGTATTGATTTTTCTGTTGTAAATTAATTATTTTTTTATTTTAGCCAAAAATGTTGGGTTTCCATATATTCAGTAACCCAACATAGAATGACTCTCCTTCTTCGTATTCGTTCTATCCTTGCCACACAAATTTGCTTCCAAATTCAAACGATAGTAAATTTTTTAAGCTCTGTTTTAAACTGCTATCAAGTTAAATCTTGCCTTCTTTGACGGACTAACATGATTTGTTGAAAGGATATAATCTAGCCTATCATTCCTTGCAATTTAATGGTTGTAAAATTTGGAGACAACTAAGGCTACCTTTGATATTGTTCAATCATTCTACATAAATTTTCTTTTGACACGCTTCCTAGCTTTAAAATCAAACTAGCTGCCACAAAAACTAATACTAAACGCACCTCTCAAAATTGGGTGACTATGTGACAAATATATTGCATAATGTATACTAATCGAAAGTATAAACATCTTGTTATCTACGTCACCATTAGAGTGAATTTTGTATCCCTGAGATACATTAATTATTAATGTAGAGTCGAGTGAAGGAGACTAATTTATGGCTGATCTTTCCACTGAGAATGGTTTAAACATTGAAGAGCCAACGTCAGGGCAATCGCCTCAAATGATGGCATGTGGCGCTGCCATTGGCGCAGGACAGATGGAAAGGTTTGTGCAAAGTTTCCAACAAAGTACGCAACGGTGGGAAATTATTGTTTATCCTGCGCTATTTGCATTCATTGTACTTGCTGCTTACGGCTTTTTTCTGATTTACAATTTAACCGGTAATATGTCGACGATTGCTCGCAGCATGGATCCAAACATGGGTGAACACATGGAGCAAATGGCAGATAGTGTGATAAAACTTTCAGAACAAATCAGTATTATGACAACTAAAATGCATGAAGTTTCAGAAAAATTAGATACTTTATCGCCTATGTTGCAACATATTAAATATATAGAACAATCCATCACCACTAGTTTACCTCCCATGGTGCAACGTATCAGCAGCATGGAACGGTCAATTGCCAACAGTTTACCGCCAATGGTTAAACATATGGGTGATATGGAAAAATCTATCGTTTCTAATTTACCTCAAATGGCAGAACGAATGACTTATATGGAAAAATCTATTGCTCAAATGGATAAATCTATGCGTGTTATGAAAACTAATACTGAAAAAATGCAAGTTGAACTCATGGTCTTAAATGAGAGTGTCTCACGTCCTATGTCTTTTATGAACAAATTTGCACCTTGGTAAAATCTTATGAGTAATACATATTTTGCCTTATTAGGTGTTAATATTGACCATGTGGCCACGATTAGACAAGCCCGAGGTACTCGTTATCCTGATCCCATTCAAGCGGCGATTGAAGCCGAGCAGGCGGGTGCTGATTTAATTACTTTACATTTACGCGAAGATCGTCGTCATATTCAAGAACGAGATGTATTATTACTGAAAGAAATGGCATTAACACGCATTAATTTGGAAATGGCAGTGACGGATGAAATGGTTGCTTTTGCCGAAAAAGTTAAACCCAATGATGTGTGCTTAGTGCCAGAACGACGGGAAGAATTAACCACAGAAGGTGGTTTGGATGTGGCAGGCCAAAAGGTGAAAATTCACCAAGCTTGCCAACAATTATCAGATGCGGGTATCACAGTCTCTCTGTTTATTGACGCAGATGAAACCCAAATTGATGCTGCAATGGAAGTCGGTGCGCCTGTGATTGAAATTCATACGGGCCATTTTGCCGATGCGCCAGATAAATCAACAAAAAAAAATGAGTTAAAACGCATTGTTGATAGTGTTAAACACGGTGTTTCAGCCGGTTTACAAGTTAATGCTGGACATGGCTTACATTACCAAAATATCCAAGAAGTCGCTGCCATTGATGCTATTCGTGAATTTAATATCGGTCATGCCATTGTAGCACGGGCTTTATTTACCGGATTTGCCGAAGCAGTGCGCGAAATGAAACGTTTGATGAATGAAGCCAGACACCTTTCTTAAAAAAATTTATGGAAATAATAACTCGATTTGCGCCCAGTCCCACTGGGCTAATGCATCTGGGTAATGCCAGAACAGCTTTATTTAATGCCTTATTTGCCTATCACCATCAAGGGACTTTTCTACTCCGTGTAGAAGATACCGATCCAGAAAGAAGTACACCAGAATATGCGCACCAACTCATGGAAGACTTGCAGTGGCTAGGTTTAGCTTGGCAAACAGGTCCAACGTTAGGCAATTTGGAAGGTGAATATTTTCAGTCACATCGTCAAACAGTTTACCACCAATATTACCAGAAATTGGAAGCTGAAAGTTTAGCCTACCCCTGTTTTTGCTCGCCTCAAGAACTGGCTTTGTCCCGCAAGCTCCAACGTGCTTCTGGACAAGCGCCACGTTATGCGGGTACCTGTGCACATTTAAGCTCATCTGAAATTGAAAATAAACTTGCTCAAGGTCTAAAGCCAACGCTACGTTTTCGCGTACAACGAGATCAAGAAATCATATTTCAAGACTTAGTACGAGGTCAACAGCGTTTTGCCAGCAATGACATTGGGGACTTTATTATTCGTCGTGCGGACAATAATACACCAGCTTTTTTCTTTTGTAATGCTATTGACGATGCATTGATGGGGGTGACTCACGTATTTCGCGGCGAAGATCATTTAACCAATACGCCACGTCAACAGCTGATTTTAGAAGCCGTTAATTTAACTGTCCCTCAATATGGCCATATTTCAATGATAGTCGGAGATGATGGCACGCCGCTTTCCAAACGAAATGGCAGTCAAAGTATTGATGATTTAAGAAAAATGGGTTGGCTCGCGGAAAGTGTTGTTAACTACCTAGCACGCTTAGGTCACACTTATTTAGAAGATGCTGGTTTTCAATCACTGACTGAATTATCTAGTCATTTTTCAGTTGAACGTTTAGGCAAGTCACCGGCGCGTTTTGATGTACAACAGTTAAAACATTGGCAACAAAATGCAGTCACGCATTTGGATAATGATCGTTTATGGAACTGGATGCAAACGGGGATACAAACTGCTATTCCGGAAAATTTGCGTGAAGCCTTTATTACTGGTGTACGCGCTAATGTCACTTATCCTCAAGAGGCAGAACAATGGGCAAACATTTTATTCACTGATGACATTAATTTAAGTAAAGAAGCTCAACAAGTTGTTCAAACTGCAGGTAATGAATTTTTCCAACAAGCATTAGCCGCACTCATGGAAACTCAAGGTGATTACTCAAGTTTGGTCAAGCAATTAAAAAACACTTCTGGTAAAAAAGGTAAAGCACTGTTCATGCCCTTACGCGCTGCATTAACGGGAGAAACGCATGGCCCTGAAATGGCAAGTTTATTACCTTTGATGGGATTAGAACGAGCTAAAAAACGTTTGCAAAAATGGGTTGACTGAAGATGAAACTCTCATTACTAATCAAAATAGTTTTAACCTATAAAAACGTGGTAAAAATTATATTTTTCTCGTTCTTTTTGATGGTTCAAATAGTAGGCGCAGCAGAGCAACAAACCCTTGATCCTCAATTTAAGGATGTGACTGTTAATATTGAAAAGCTCGGATCAAATCCTTGGGTCGTTGAATGGGGTGGATACACAGTTTCAATTATCAAACGAACATCCGCTGAAATAAAAGCCCTTGAAGAAGCAGATACTTCTCTTTTGGGTGCACCAAGCACAAAATATTGGCATTCCCTGCTTGAGAGAACATTTGATAGTCATCCTCAATTACCTAATTTACTTGAATTGGATCAACGCCAACTTGAAGAGTCACCTTATCGTTCCCACCGCAAGGAAATTCTGGTAGTCATGCCAATGAGCTTATACACTGGATGTATACTTGCCTATTCCCCAGTTAATGAACCAAATAAACCTCTGCAAAACTGGAAAGGTGGATTTTTTGATCCTTGTAGTAATGAAGCATATGATTTTGCTGGGAGAATTTTAAAAAATGATCGCCGACAAAAATTTTGGAATATTCTTATTCCTCCACATCAGTATCTTGACCAAAATACACTTTTAATTGGCCTTGGTAATCCTCCGCGCCAAATTTCTTCTACACGTTATGAACCAAAAATTGATTATGAATCAATGAAACCAGTTCCTCGCTTAGTTGAAGCTGCGAAACGGGGAAAAATTAATATTGTTAAACAACTATTAGACGATGGTTTAAGTGTCAATTCTTATATTGGCCCAGGTGTTACACCACTTTTAGAGGCTTCAGCGAAAGGGCACAATAATATTGTTGAACTATTAATTGAACGTGGTGCATCAGCTAACCAGGCAAATAATTCTGGTTTCACGTCGTTACATGCAGCTATCGCCGGTCATAGTTTAGAAACAGTCAATTTACTAGCTTCGCATGGTGCAGATGTTAACCGTATATGTTTTAACCCTGATTGTAATGGCACACTCTCAACTTTGCTATTTATTGGACACGGCAAGAAGAAGAGGCTGCTGCTTTTGTTACTGCACTACTCAAACAGGGTGCAAATCCCTCTATTTCATATCAAGGGAAGGATGCATTTGACTGGGCACGAGAGAACAGTTATAACAAAGTACTTACAATTCTAAAATCTGCGACTAAAGAATAATACTGCAAAAGTTCAAAACTAGACCATCTTAATATATACGCAAGACTAGTTATACCAGCCCTTACAAAACATTGTTATTGACGAATTAAATGAAGGAGTAGTAACTATGTTCGAGGTTACATCACTTTATATCGGTTATTATCGTTCTGAAATTGGATTACTCCAACTAGGTGCAAACGATGAAGGATTGCAATTCTGCATCTTTTTAGAAGAAGATATGCAACTTAAAACTGCAAAATCACCTGTGATTAATGAATGTATCCAACAATTAGATGCTTATTTCAAAGGAAAAAATCACACTTTTTCAGTGCCGCTACAACCAAAAGGCACTGATTTTCAGCAACGTGTTTGGCAAGCTCTCTGTGAAATTCCTTATGGACAAACGCCTTCATATAAAAAAGTCGCAGAAACCATTGGTCAACCTAAAGCTGCTCGAGCGATTGGTCATGCCAATCATGCTAACCCTATCGCAATTATAATTCCTTGTCACCGCATCATTAATACCAATGGTCAATTAGGAGGTTATCGCGGTGGAATTTGGCGTAAGCAATGGCTTATTGAGCATGAACAAGCAAGGGGGGTCCATGAATAAATTGATTCTCTACCCAACAGAAGCAGATTTTCACATCGCACATCAACCTGCTTTCATCGAAACATTGCGGCAAATGGGGTTCATTGGTGATTTATTTACGCAGCGTAAACGCGGTGGTTATTTGGTAGGAAGTAATTTTTTCAGTTTAATCACTTTTTTAGGTTGTTTACCCTTTGTACCAATAGAGCCAACTAATGAAGGAGAGTTTTGTTACATCGATATTTCACCCATTCAGAAAGAAGCACAATTTTTGGCTTCTTCCCGTTTAAGAGAAGTGCGTTGTCCTAAATGTCGCAATGAAGAAAAAAACTGGCAACAAGTTGTGGCACAGTGGATTGAAGACAAAAAAAATTTTAAATATGAGTGTCCAAAATGTGGACATTACGCACCAATAACTCGTTTAAATTGGAAACGCAAAGCTGCTATCACCCGTTGGGCAATTGAAGTTCATGGTATTTATGAAAGTGAAGCAGTACCTAATGATTCATTGTTACAAGCTTTAAAGCAACAAACGGACGTTGTTTGGGACTATTGCTATCAATCAGAGGAAAATAAGTCATGAAGTAGTATGTATTAAGACTAAGTTCAAAGGACTGGCAAACTTTAATGTTTAGCGTGTAGCCTATTTTAATGGATTGCCAGTCTAAAAACGTTATAAGCTACTTTGCTAATGCTTTGCTATAAGCTTCGTCCGCAATGGCGTTCCAGGCATCATGATCGGCTTGAAATGCTTTGAATGCTTCGTATACCTGTTTGAATTTTGCGTCTTTTGCTGATTCTTCTTCCAAAGTTTCTACTGTCAAACGTTTTAGCTCTTTGATAACGTCATCAGGGAAAGGAAGTACTTCAACTTTATATTGTTGGGTTAATTCTCGCAATGCTTTAATATTTAAGCCTTCAAACTCATTATACATCCACTGATTAAGCGCTCGTGTTGCAATTTCAACAATTTTTTGTAAATCTTTGGGTAAAGATTGCCAGGCTTTTTTGTTCACAATTAACTCCATCACTGCGCCTGGTTCATGCCAGCCAGGATAATAATAGTATTTTGCTGCTCGATATAAGCCTAGACGTTGGTCATGAAAAGGACCGACGAATTCTGTTGCGTCAATATTACCACGTTCCAATGCCGTGTAAATTTCACCAACTGCTAATAACTTAGTGGCAACGCCGGCTTTGGATAAAACTTTACCTCCTAAGCCAGGAATTCGCATTTTTAAGCCCTTCAAGTCTTCCAAAGAATTGATTTTCTTTTTAAACCAACCACCCATCTGAACACCACTATTGCCTGCTGGAAAAGGAATAACGCCAAAAGGTTGGTATAAATCACGCCAAAGTTTTAAGCCACCCCCTTTGTAAAACCAAGCATTCATACCTTTTGCTGTCATGCCAAACGGGACAGCACTCATAAATTGAGCAGCGGGTATTTTGCCTGCCCAATAATAAGCAGAACCGTGTCCCATTTGAACGAGACCTTGTGAAACTGCATCAAATGTTTGTAGTGCAGGCACTAATTCTCCACCTGCAGATACTTTGATTTTGAGCCGACCATTGCTCATATCTTCAATGTCTTTAGCAAATTTTTCTACACCAATTTGGAAAATGGGAAAGTGAGGTGGCCAAGTGGTGACCATTTTCCATCTAAATTTTTTTTCAGTCGCCTGAGTTATGGGGGCTAATATGATTAATAATAAGCATATCCATTGATGTACTTTTTTAATTTTCATTATAAAAAAACACTCCTCTAATTTGTGTAAAAATCAAGTCATTGTTTTCTGGAACGAGAAACTTCAAGTTTGTATAAGGATGTTTTCTTATTTAAAGGGGTTAAATGTTTAGCTGATGAAACAATTCAACTTCGTTTATTTTACATATTGTTACATATCGTGTAATTTTTTAATCAAATTATTTCATATTGTTACATGCTTTGTAATGAATTCCATGCTTTAATTATAGTGTGTTTTTTACTTTTTAAAGGCGAAGTGATATGAAACAAGATTGTAAATTAAAATATCTCAAATTTCTGGCATTGGCTATGTTACTTGTTTCAAGTGGCGTTTACGCTGATTTAAGCGAAGGCTTAGTGGCTTATTATCCATTTAATGGGAATGCCAATGATGAAAGTGGGAACGGGTTTGATGGTATCGTCCGAGGAGCCACTCCTGTTGAAGATCGGTTTGGAAATATTGATAGTGCGTATTACTTTAATGGAAACGGAAATGATGCTGATGGAATTGAGTTACCCAGTACAAGCATTAATGGACTCACTCATATTACTTCTAGTGTTTGGATTCAAAATCATGATACAGAGGAACAAGCTATATTAAATGCAAGAAATCAAGCTTCAGATAACCAATATATCATACACATAGGCAATGAGCTATCTCCACAAATAAAAGGACGCGTTTTAAACACAGGGACGGTAATTAATGATCAACAATGACACCATATTGTCGCAGTACGAAATGGAAATTCAGGAAGAGTTCAAGTATTTGTCAATGGTAATTTGCAAAAGACTGCTGTCTTACCTGCAGGCTCACTGCAAATTGATGCTGGTGGTTTTTGGGTTGGTCGGGAACAAGATTGCCTTGGTGGATGCTTTGACCCAAGTCAAGATTTTCTTGGTTCTATTGATGACATTCGTATTTATAATCGTCTTCTAACTGAAGAAGAAATTCAAACCCTATACCAAGAAGGTAAAGACTGCAAATATGCTACCTATTCTCCACAGAAAAAAACTTTAACCATCCCGTTTATTGAAATGCCAGTCACTGACTTTTTAACTGGTCAGCCAACAGGTGAAACAGAATTGTGGGAAGGTAAATTGAGACAAGTGTTTGGTACTATGAACCGTTTTAGAGTTTTATCGACAAGCATCAATCAAATTGTAGATGGTTCTAGTTCTTCATGTCCAGCAACTTATACTGTTGAAACAGGTACCTTATCGGTTCCTTACATTGATGTACCAACAGGCATTGAAATTGGCAATAAAACACAAGAAAATCAGAACACTGAAGTTTTCAAAGCGCTCATGACTTGGGATCAAATTGGTAAGAGTTTTATTGTGCAAGAAGTTGAGCAAGTCGCTGATTAGATTGTTTGTCGTAAGAATGCATATTACAATACACCTGTCTTTGTACTGGATAGGGTTTGGTTTATAAAACCCTATCCGTAACGTCTGATCGGCGGTAAAAAGCCAGGTAGGTTGGGGTTATGCTTTTTGCAACGCAAAGACTGTAACCCGACATGAAGTGAAGTATCTCCATTCATCATAAGTTATACTTCACACCGTCACAATCAGAACATTATCGAATGCGTGAAAGTTCAGAGAGAGGAAAGTACCAAGCTCCAGCTTGTACTCTGTGTTGGTTTTGTTGAGACAACCCGTGATCGCTGCCTTAAAATCCTCAAATTTCTCATAATACCTGGAATACAGGCACTTGCGTTTGACAAACTTCCAAAGTCGCTCAATCAAATTCAAATTGGGTGAGTACTGTGGAAGAAAAAGCAATTCAACAGCCAGTGTAGGGTGGATAAGCGGTAGCGTCATCCCATAGGCATCAATTTAAGAAATTCCTTGTCTGATTGGATTCAAACTGGTTAATATTTAGAGTAACAATA
>JADGDF010000288.1 GCA_016745055.1 Thiotrichaceae bacterium
AGCATTTTGCTCTACGGTTTAACCTTATTGCTGCTATATATAATAAACTAATTTTCACTTTATTTAGGCTTGTTAACAAGTTATTTCGCAAGAGGTCTATTCACCATCTCTTCAAATAATTCTTTATTTACCCCTAAATAGCGTTTAAACCTTTCATTTGATAAAACTTTCAGTTTTTCGTAGTTCCTCTATTTCCTTATGGACTTGTTTAGTTCCTATAACCACTAGTTTAACTTTTCTCCCCATTTTTTCAATACCTTATTTCGCAATAAGTCTAATAAATCTGATCCTGCACCTCGAATAGTTTCAGCAAAATCTACTTGTTCTTCAGTTAAATTACCTTCATCATTTTCAGATAACATTTGTCCCAAAACCAAAATTGCATTAAGCGGTGTGCGTAGCTCATGCGACATATTGGCAAGAAACTCGGATTTATATTTGCTCGCTAATTCCAATTCTTGCGCTTTTTGGTTAACTTCATGTTGAATACGTTCTAGAGTGATATTTTTTTCTCGAATATCTTCTTTTTGTTGTTCTAAATCTCGTGTTTTCATTTCCAATTCATCATTGGTTTGGCGCAATTCTTCATTAGCTGTTTGTAATTCTAGTTGTTGTGATTGCAACTCTTCATTGATAGTTTGAAGTTCCTGTTGTTGCAAACTTAATTGTTGAGCTTGTGTTTGGCTCTGATCCAACAGCAATTGCATTTTCTGTCGAGATTCAGCACCATTAACTGCGATGCCAATGCTAGTCATTGTTTGAGCCAGAAAGGTTTGCTGTTTTTCAGCCAATGGGTGGTAAGCAGCAATTTCAATGACACCTTTAAGTTGATGTTCATAAAAAAAAGGCAGAAAAATTACGTGACGTGGCACAGCTTCACAAAAACTGGATTGTTGCACAGTTTGAATCGCTGTTGCATGAGGTTGATGTATCAATATTTTTTGTTCCAAAGCCACCTGCCCGACTAAACCTTCACCTAAGGTAAATTGATGCGGAAAGTGTGTTGGAATCACACAACCATAATTAGCAATTCTTTCTAAATAAGGTATTTCACCCACCTGATATAAATAAAAACTACCTAATTCGGCTCCAATATAAGCGGTTATAAAATCAATCACATGTTTAGCTAATTCATGGATATTTTTCTCCCCACGTAGCTTTTCATTCAACTGAGTTTGTCCTGTTTTTTGCCAGTTTTGTTCACTTAGCTTTTGCGAGGCTTGGCGACTTTCTTCAATTAATTGATGATTAGTATTAATTTGTTGATTAAATGCCTTGGCTAGAGCAACCAATTCAAAAGTACCAGCAGGGATTAGATTTAAAGTTTTGTTTTCAGTTTCATGTTTATGTAATGTTTGAGTATAATTGTTAATTGGAAGACTGACTTTAATGCGTAATATCCATAAAATACCTGCCATACCCAGTGGGATCAAAATGGCCAATATCAACAAAATCATTTCAGCCGTTTCATTTTCCTGTTCAGCGATTTTTAAGGCTTGATTCGCATTATGCATTGATAATTTTTGAAACTTTGCAATAGGATTCATAATTAAATCTTTATCATCATGATATTTTTTATCAAACATAATATCTCTTGCTACCCGAAGTTTGGCTTCATCAGAAAGTCTTTTATCTTCTGAGGTTAGCTGCCAAATAGCCACTGAAATGGGCATTGCATCTTCTTCATAATCTAATACCTCCAGCACAAGACGCATTGAGCGCGTTTCAGTTGCAACCAATGCATCAGAATTTTGTTTAGCAAGATCAAGTAAATCAAATTCTTGTTGAGAAGCGTTGAGTACCTTGAGACGTTTTAGCACATTATCGCGAGTACGAGTCACATTAATTTCTTGCCAATAACGATGTAAATGCTTAATATCATTAGTAACTGCAAATTTTCTCGCTTCTGCTGTAAGATAATCTGAAGCATCTGATAAATTTAATTCCAGTTGTTTAAATTCAATTTGTCTAGCGATAGCTTCATGATATTCTGTATTGGCTTGTTTTAAATAGTAAACGCTTATACCTAATAATGCAGCCATACTAAAAAAGGTGGTTCCCATGAAAATATTAATAGTTGATTGTTTTATTTTCATTTTTATATATTCCCTCCTTAAAGTAAGACTTCAATTTTAGCAGTTTTTTACCTAATTGAACCTTATCTAAATTCAAAATATCTTCTTTATAGCATGAAAATTATGGTTTAATTTGTTTAGCTTCCACAGAAATAAATAATTAAAAATTAAAATATTTTATATGATGATAATTTTTTAACAAATTATAATCACGTTAGGAGAATTTATTGAAGATGTAGCGAGAGAAGCCTTTAATAAAGTGGGAAAATTACTGAGTTTAACTTACTTTGGTGGGTTTCATAGCAAAAAGGAGTTAAAAAACAGGTAGTCCCTTGGAAGTAGTGATATAAATTAAATTATATTGTTGATATATAATGATTATAATACTGGATAAAATTCCAGATAG
>JADGDF010000289.1 GCA_016745055.1 Thiotrichaceae bacterium
TGCATTTTCATACTCGTTCTCCTAAGTTTACAAAACTTGTTCTTTCTTATATCCTCCTTTTCGCAAAATACCATCTTAAATTCCGTGATACAACTCTAGAATTAATAAATTCTTTATACTTATCAGTGTAGGTTGATTCTTTTTTCATAATATGACTTACAGATTAACTGTTTCGATTCATCTTAAAATTCGTAATTAAAGATTAATTTTATTTAATAAAACCTTATTTATCCAGTGCTGCTAGACATAAAAAGGCTCAGCTGGTTAATCCAACCCACGAATTTTACCATTATATAAGCAAAGCGGAGGCTATTTTTTATCATATTGTATCTTGGGATGACTTTCCAAGAATTTTTCATAGGCAATATGAGAATATCCTTCTTCCAAATACATCACCATTTTTACCCCTCCTTTTTGCAATTATTCATCACTAAGTAGCAACAAAAGTATTAGCAATAGCGGCATATACTTTCTTTACATCACATCTGGTGCAGACACACCAATAATCCCCAAACCATTACGCAAAACTTGCTGAACTGCAGTAATTAAACTTAATCTAGCATTGCGTAAACTTTCGTCATCGACTAAAAAGGTATGCGCATTATAATAAACGTGAAAATCTTGGGCTAAATCCCTTAAATAATGCGCAATTTGGTGAGGTGCATAACTTTGGGCTGCACTTTCGACAGTTTCAGGATAACGTGCCAACGTTTTTAATAAAGCTTGTTCATGTTCATTGGTTAAAGTTTTTAAATCTGCGTTGTCAAAAGTCCATGCTTGCTGCTTTTCTTCAAGTTGGCGAAGTACACTGGCAATGCGTGCATGAGCATATTGAATGTAATAAACTGGATTGTCACTGGTTTGAGATTTGGCCAACTCTAAATCAAAATCTAAATGTTGTTCGCTCTTTCGTTGGATGTAAAAGAAACGCGCTGCATCTTTACCTACTTCCTGCCGTAGCTCTCTCAATGTGACAAACTCGCCACTGCGAGTGGACATGGCCAACTTTTCTTTACCACGATACAGGGTTGCAAACTGTACCAATTGAATGGTCAAACGGTTTTCATCTGCGCCCAAGGCTTTGATTGATGCTTTCACGCGAGGGACATAACCATGATGATCTGCGCCCCAAATATCAATCAGTTTGTCAAAACCACGTTCTAGCTTGTTCAAATGATAAGCTATGTCTGAAGCAAAGTAAGTGATTTGACCATTTTCACGCACGAGTACCCGATCTTTTTCATCTTCAAAATCGCTAGAACGAAACCACAATGCTCCCTCTTGGGTATAGGTATAACCTGCTTGTTGTAATTGTTCAATGGCGTATTGCACCGTTTGATGTTCCACTAAACCTTGTTCAGAAAACCATTCATCATAAACTACACCAAATTGTTCCAAATCTTGACGAATATCTTCTAAAATTGTGTTTACTCCTAGGGCAAATACGCTGGAATATCCATCACCCAATAGCTGCTTACAACGTGCAATCAAAGCATCAACATGCGTTTCTTTATCACCACCTTGAGGTTCGTCGGATGGAATGTCTTGAAAGATAGTTTCGGTTTCATGAAAAAATGTGTTGCCATTATCCCGATGTAAGGTAGCCGCAATGTCCCAAATATAGTCACCTTTATAACCATTGACTGGGAAGGTAATTTCTACACCGCATAAATCCAAATAACGCAACCAAATACTGGTGGCTAAAATATCCATTTGTCGACCGGCATCATTGACATAATATTCTTTGTGGACACGATAACCCGCTATTTGGAGTAAATTAGCCAAAGCCGCGCCATAAGCAGCTCCTCGTCCATGTCCGATATGCAATGGCCCAGTTGGATTGGCTGATACGAATTCAATCAGGACTGACTGATTTTGCTCCATTTGGCTTTTACCATAATTCTCTTTTTCACGCAGAATGCTCTCAATCACGCTATGGTAAGCTTCTGATGCCAGGAAAATATTAATGAATCCAGGCCCCGCAATTTCTGCTTTAGCAACATGGATAGAGGTTGGTAAACATTGAATAAGTTGTTGTGCTATTTCAGTAGGCTTGCGCTTGGCATGTTTTGCCAACATCATGGCTAAATTACAGGCAAAATCCCCATGTTTTGGGTCTTTAGTTCTTTCAAGATAAATCGTGACTTGCGCGTCTTGAGGAATAATGCCTTGCTGCTTTAATTGATCGAAAGCGTGTTCAAATAGGGTTTGTAAGTGCTGCTTCAAAACTTATCTCTTTTAGCTTGGGGGATGAAAAAAATCTTACGTCAAATTATAACAGTCGTTCAGGCAAAAAATAAACCCCTATCCATGTAAGGAAGGGGATTTTTTTGACAGCCTAAGCGGCTAAGAGATTTGAAAAAGAAACTTGCTTAGGACTTACGCAAAAGTGATATAAATGTAATGATTCGTGAGTTGTTGAGGTAAATATTGGGAAAGTAAATCACGTTTAAGGGCATAAACCGTTTGA
>JADGDF010000290.1 GCA_016745055.1 Thiotrichaceae bacterium
ACGTAAGTTACTTTCTCATAGTATCGCTGTGTTTGCCAATATTCAACATGGGATTGAACCTTTAACGTTAGAAAAAACTGTTTTAGCTTAAAAGTCGAGCATCGCGTTACTATAGACATAGTTCCCATATTTTTGTCTTTGCAATGACCACTGTTTCCACTGAGTTTGGGCGCGGTTAAATGTTAATGAACGATTGATAACTTGTGGTTTGCTGATGGTTTGATTGGGAGCGGTTAAGTGGAATTGGTGTTCTAATGAACCACGGCTAACAATAGGATTTGGCGATGAATAATCAGGTGTATTCCCCCAAGCCAACCATTGGTCTGTGAAACCCACTGCCCAGGTAGATGCCCCAACGCCTTGTAAACGTTGTCGTGTTTTGCCGGTTTTAATATCCCAAATATGAATTTCTTGATTATTTCCTCCCCCTGTGGCTGCCCAACGTCCATTGGGACTAAAGCTTAAACTGCCAATGTGTGTCCCTTGATTGGCTAACTGTTTAATAAATTGACCTATGTTGCCATCCCATAAACGAATGGTATCATCCCAACTGCCTGATGCAATGGTACCGTCAGTGGGGGAGATGGCAATAGCGTAAACTTTATCACGATGTCCCGATAACATGGCGAGTTGTTTGCCTGTGTTGACTTGCCATAAGCGTAAATCATGATCATAACTGCCTGTGACTACGCGCTGATTGTCTGGCGTAAAAGCCACAGCGTAAATATCATCTGTGTGACCACGTAGAGTGTGTAAATGCTGTTGTGTTTCTACCTCCAAAATGATGGCTATTTGATCATAACTACCACCTTGCCCCGAAACCAAATAACGGCTATTGGGAGAAAAGGCAAGAGATAAGACAACATTCCTATGTCCTTTTAATAATCCCTTGAGCTGTCCTGTGGGGAAATGGTAGAGACGGATTTTGTGAGCATCTTCTTCATTCCCTGGTTTTACACCTGTAAAGGTTCCCATCCATCCCCCCACCGCTAACCAACGTCCATCTGGAGAAGGCGCCATTGCAAAAATTTTTCCTTCATCGCCTTCTCCAATTTGTCCTCGAATAATGCGATCCGTCTTGCCTGCTTGCCAATCCCAAACACGAATGGTTTTGTCATCACTTGCAGAAACTAAATATTTGCCATCGGGGGTAAAAGTGATGTCCCAGATTAATGCTTTATGACCACCCGTGTCGATTTGTAGGATAGGTTGTTGGGCAGTGGCGTTGTGGATAAATAAGGAAAATATGAGGAGGAGAATGAATTGAGGCATTTGGAAGCTCCTTGGGGGAGTTTTGAACAAGATTGTACGGGTTAATGAATTAACAGGATTTTAACAGAGTTTTTGGTTGTTAGAATCAGAATTTTCAAAATTTTTATGCGGGTGCAGGTTTTCAATCTGCACCCAAACGTTTTAGCAAACTTTGAAATTCATCAAAACGTTCGGGTCGAGGTTACAAACCAAAGGTATCTACACAAATTGGTAACAACTGGTTTTATCCCCCCTCCTCGCAGGAGGGGGTTAGGGGGTGGTGAATAACTGGCAAGAAATTTACGCAATTCACCTACAGATACCGAGCGTTTACTTTGGCAGCATCTACGTTTTTGGAATCACCAAGTATTTATGGAATTAGAGGCTGTAAAAGAAGAAATTGCCCAATATTTATTAAAGCAAAACTTGGTTTGAAATATTAAAGAATACTGTTTTTATCACCACCCCCTAACCCCCTCCTGCGAGGAGGGGGGATAAAACAACTTGTGTAGATACCTTTGGACCCGCGAGTGACTACGCTCAAATTCGTAAAAAAAGACCTGGCAGGTTTTTAGAACCTGTTTAAAGTTTTTTTAGAATGATAGCCAAAAAAGCTAGCATAACGAATTGTAGACTAGAATTGAGGTTTCTTTCGCAGTTTTTCCAAAGTCTTCGACACTTATCTAACCAAGCAAAAGACCTTTCAACAATCCATCGCTTGGGTAAGACTTTAAAGGTGTGCAGTTCACTACGTTTGACGACTTCCACTGTTGCTTGGAGTTTATGTTTTACTTCTTTGGCAAAAGGGGCTTCGGTATATCCACCATCTACTAACACTTTTTCTACACCAGACAATTTGCAACGTTCAAAAGCCTTCAAAGCACCTTTCCTATCTGTCACATTAGCCGTTGTTATCTCAATAGCGTGTGGAAAACCTTGTGTACCTACTGCTAGATGCCGCTTGATACCAGGTACTTTCTTGCCTGCGTCGTAACCTTTTTTCTCAGCACAATCAACATTCTTTACACTTTGCGAATCAACTATCAACATACTTAATGAGAAAAACATACCCAAGCGACCTAAGTCGCAAGCAATTTGAACAAATCCAACCCCTTCTGGAAAGAGTCCGCAAACGCACTAGTCCAAGGAAAGTGGAGCTTTATGAAATCTTTTGTGCGTTATTATATGTACTCAAAAGTGGTTGTCAGTGGA
>JADGDF010000154.1 GCA_016745055.1 Thiotrichaceae bacterium
TTATTGGCAAGATTAAACAGTTTTGCAGTGCTTTCTCCAGATTTGAAAAGCGGGCAAAAAATGACATAAGGTTTGCCTCTGTTTTAGTATGCTTGCACTGAAATGTCAATAGAGCATAACCTCACAGTCATTATATTAAGCAATTATTTCTAACCTTCCCCTTATTTTCCTTATTTAAGGAGAGAATAGGGGAGGTGAGTTTAATGGCTGAGAATCCCAGTTGACGTTCAAATAGGGTAACCATTTGAAACAGAAAATCTATTTTTATACACCTTGCATTAACGAACCCAGTGCAGGCATTGGCGTATTACTCAAACATGCGACAATACTAGCAGAAAATGGTTATCAGGTTACAGTGTTATACACGCCAGCACCCACGTCGCAAATAAACGAGACAGGGGAAACTTTATTTGAAATATTTCAACCTGTGTGGGTAGAATTTAATTTAGATACCTTAAAATTTATTGCCTTGGGTAAACATATTATTACCACCAATCAGGGTAAAAAACTGCAATGTCGTACTGTGCGTTTTTGGCCAGAAGATTTACTGGTATTGCCTGAAGGTACCATTGAAATCATTCATACATTGGCAGCCACTGAGTGTCACACAGTAGTGCTTGCGCAAAGTTACAGCTATATTTTTCCAGCCTTACCGCCTAAAAAAACTTGGGTAGATTATGGTCTAACTCACTGTATTAGCTTATCTGAGGGCATTTCTCACTTTATACAACGCTATATGCCAATGATACAGATTCAACGTGTCCATTTTTCCATTGATCGCCATATTTTTAAGCCTGCCATTAAGCAACCCATTATTAGCTACATTTGTAGAAATTACATGACCCGACTTCGGCTCGAAACAGCAATTAAGATTTTTTACAATTTATATCCACAGTATGATTATTTCACTTTTCAAGAACTTAATGGTTTACCTCGAACACAATTTTCTCAGAAATTAGCCATTTCCACATTTGTACTGTTCAATGATGAGATTGCTGCTTTATCTATGTTACCTTTAGAAGCCATGGCTTGCCACACGCATGTCATTGGCTGGAAAACTTATGGTATTGAAGAATATATCACCCCAGATAACGGTTTTTGGGTAAAAGGCGGTGATGTTATGGCTTTGGGTGAAAAGATAGGAGAAATTGTTGATTTATATGTGAAAAAACAATTAGATGAGTCAAAATTGTTTGAAAATTATGAAAAAACATTATTACCATTTACAACCCAACAAGAAGAATTAGAAGTGATTGCAGCTTATCAAACAGTAATGCAAGTCATTTCCTAGCATTAGTAAATTCATCAGATTTAAATCCTTCCGCAAACTTTAATTTAAATAGGCTTTAAAGAAATTTATAAGATATATTAGATTTGAGTATAAACGCTAATTTCTAATGACGATTGGCATATGATTCTAATAAGTGAATAATTTGGGTATAATCCTCAGTAATACTAATATTGAAGGAAGCCAACTTTATGAAAAAATCACCAGCACAATATGCTATTTTAAGTTGTTTTATCTTGCTAATTCAAAGTTGTGCAACCAGTACGACCAAAACACTTGAGCCAATTACAGAACAAAATGGGCAAAATATTTCTTCGTTATCAAATAATGTACAAGTATTATTGACCTTAACTAGGCCATTATTACAGGCGACGGGACAATCTTTACTTTATCAACATATTGGCAAAACAGAACAAGAAATGTTAGCAGTGGTCGGTGCACCATTGTTTGCACCAAATGCTAATGTCACTTGGAAAGGCTTATTTGAAAAGCAGGCAGAACGTCCAGGAAAATATTTAGCGCGTTATCAATTTATTAAAACAGCTTTGGAAAGAGGATTAGCCGAAGACGAGATTGAAAAATTAAAATCCCAAGAAGGGTGGATTTATGAAGCTGCCACTAATGTGAGCTTTACGCCACAAATTGCTCACCAATTATTGAAAAGCTTATTGCAAGCTAAATCTAAGGCTAAGGGAAATCCCTCTATATTTTACCAAAAAGCAGCTGAAATACTAACACCTCACGATCCAAAGCTTGTGGCTTACCAACGTACTATTGAAGGCGCCAATTTAGTGTTAAAAGGTTTAGAGGAAGAAATTGATTCTGAGCTGGTTTCTGCTGGTTTACATGCTCAAGCCATTGAAAATTTTGTAGGCAATAAAATTAACCTCCAAGAAAGTATCAAAAATACTGTTGCTGGGATTGATCAAAGCCAAGTTGTTAGTATTTTAAATAAAGTAAGTGGTAAATATTTTGATAACCCTTCTTTTAAAGACGCTGCCATTAATTTTCTGCTAGGCCAAACGCAACGACTTATTTTCAACCGACTTTAAGGTAAATGCTCATGAACTTAGATGAAAAACGCATCAAATCATATGAAGACGCTTTGCGTGGCCCCGCGCCAAATTGGGATCCAAATTGGGAAGTCACAGAATCAATGTTTAAACTGGTGACCTTGCAATCTAAAGAAATTATCAATCTCCAATCGCAGCTAGATGCATTGACCTACAGCCATCAATCAAGCATGGAAAGTTTATTGTTTGCATTACAAAAAACTGCAGGTTTGCGTCAGCAAATAAAACCAGCACTTGCTCCCCAGGAAGTTGCTGAAGCGGTGAATAATTTGGAACATTCTGCCCAAGCTATTGCCAATGGTCAAAGAGTCGCTGAATATGCTGGTACTATTTTAAAGTTTATTGCTAAAGTCATTATTTAATAAAATTGTAATTTTTTAACGTTACATGGCTATAAAGTTAAAATTTGGAGTCCAATTCTTTCAAAACGGGTATTTTGGATTTTACCGACGTTTTGATAACGCAAAAGGAAATAAAATTAAAACCACATTTTTTTGTTTGAGCTTTATCTGATAACGAAAGTATAAAAAAACGTTTTGCCACGTTATAATAGGCAAACATCATAAATTTATCCACTTTTTAACACCCAAACGTGTAGGGAAAAAATAACAATGACGCTGATTGAACTCAACATGCTCATGCCAGAAATTATTTTACTCAGCATGGCTTCCCTTATTCTTATAATTGATGCATTTTTACCAGACGATTTACGAGATTTAACCTATCAATTATCCCAAGGTACTTTAATTGGTGTGGGATTGGTTATCTTTAGTACCTATCCTCAACAAACGGAATTAGCACTGCATGGTATGTTTGTCACCGATCCAATGGGTGCAACTTTAAAATTATTTATCGTTGGCATTGTCTTTTTTACCTTTCTTTATTCCCGCAGTTACTTAAAAGAACGCAACTTTTTCAAAGGTGAATATTTTACTCTAGGACTCTTTGCCACCTTAGGTATGTTGATCATGGTTTCGGCCCATAATATGTTGGTAATTTATTTAGGGTTAGAATTGCTTTCTTTGTCATTATACGCAATGGTTGCCATGCATCGTGATTCACAATCGGCGACAGAAGCTGCCATGAAATATTTTGTATTAGGCGCAATAGCTTCAGGCATATTGTTATACGGCATGTCAATGTTATATGGTATGACGGGCACATTGGATTTAAACGAATTATCACAATCATTATCTACTTTGGATGAATATCATACTGCTCTAGTATTTGGCTTAGTATTTATTGTCGTTGGTTTAGCATTCAAATTAGGTGCAGTTCCTTTTCATATGTGGGTACCTGATGTTTATCAAGGTTCTCCAACCTCTGTGACCCTATTTATCAGTAGTGCCCCTAAATTAGCTGCTTTTGCAATGGTGATGCGTTTATTGGTAGATGGTATGGGCCATTTGCATAGTGATTGGCAAGACATGTTAATTTTATTATCTATTTTATCAATGGCTATTGGTAATATTGTTGCGATTTCTCAAACTAATATTAAGCGTATGTTGGCCTATTCAACAATTTCTCATGTGGGCTTTTTATTATTGGGGATTTTAACCGCAGATAAAGCAGGGTACGCCGCTTCTATGTTTTATGTCGTTTCCTACGCATTGATGACTTTGGGTGGCTTTGGCATGATCTTGTTATTGAGTCGTGCTGGGTTTGAAGCAGAAAATATCAGCGATTATAAAGGCTTGAATGAAAGAAACTCCTGGTTTGCCTTTATCATGTTAATTTTAATGTTATCTATGATGGGTGTACCCCCTATGCTAGGTTTTTGGGCAAAATTCTCTGTAGTAATGCAACTCATTAATTCAGGTATGCTCTGGTTAGCCATTGTTGCAGTATTATTTGCAGTTATTGGTGCTTTTTACTATCTCCGAATTATTTGGATGATGTATTTTGAAAAACCAGAAGAAACTGCACCTATTGAAGATACAATGGATATGCGCGTTGCTGTTAGCGCAAATGGCTTATTAGTCTTGGGTCTGGGGTTAATGCCCCATA
Source organism: Thiotrichaceae bacterium (assembly GCA_016745055.1). Taxonomy (GTDB): domain Bacteria; phylum Pseudomonadota; class Gammaproteobacteria; order Beggiatoales; family Beggiatoaceae; genus JADGDF01. The sequence goes on from JADGDF010000154.1 coordinate 4,369, forward strand.
CCTTAATGACAATATGTTTAAGTGCCTTTAGTTTGGTTTAGTTAGCTTTACAAGAATGAAGGCTGGAAGTTTTACATAATTGCAGATTGATTGTATCTTGTCTGTAGTATTTTAGGCATTGATTGGCACTTTTCCATTCATTGTATTTGGATGATAAGTGCCATTCTGCATTTTTGGAATTCGATAAAAAAGATATATTACCTTTATCTGTCGCTTTGAATTTCAACTTGCTTTGAATATGTTAAAACTATCCAATGCAAAATTTTCCCAGTTTTTAGTGAGTAAAGGATGATAATGAGGATCGTTTAAAATCTCCTCACCATAACGTTCAAGCAAAATTTGTTTTGATTGTACACATTTCAACTCTTCTAAATGATGCACTTCTCTTTGCAAAATACCACAAACATAAGGCGTGTAAACTTGGCGCATTCCTACCTGTTGTAATTTCAAACAAAAATCTACATCGGCAAATAAATTCAAAGTTTTGTCAAAACCACTAACCGTTTCCCACAATTTTTTCTCAACAGCCAATAAATCCCAAGATATTGCTGTATAATTACGAATTGATTGTGGATAAAACCAATAACCAGAACCTTGCCACATGAAGCGATGGGCATAGCCACAAAATTCATTCACACCCAATAATAATCCAGTATGGTAAAAAGTGCCGTTGGGATAAAGCAATTTACATCCTACTGCACCAATTTCAGGTCGTTGTGCATGTTCTAACATGGCAGCAGGATAATCACTATCGGTTAAAACAATTTCTTCTGGAGAAAAGAAAAGTATGTTACTTTCTGCTATGTTAGCACCTTGATTGTAAAAATCTGCCCTGTTAGCATTTTTTTGTACAAAACTCGTTTTAATATCAAATTTTTGTTGGACTTGTTCTGCCAAAGAATATTGTTGTTCTTCAAATATTGCAATAATTTCAATGGAATTTTGGCAAATAGCCTGAATACTTTCAATGGCAGCAAAAATCTGAGTTGTTTTTGCCTGTATGATATGGGAAATACTATTATTCTTAAGTAAGCGTTTGACGCGATAAATACCCTGAATCGCTTGTGGCGCATGAATAACCGTTGCCACTTCATTTCTACGGTTCATTGCTTGCGTCAATGCTTGTGCTTGACCTTCATAAGCATAGTTTTGAATAATACTTAACTTACCCGAACGTTTTGAGTATAAAACACGCGGAATATGCAAAATTGTTTTTGCTTTTTCTGTGACTTGCAGTAAAAAATCATAATATTGGGCATTTTCTTCTAAATTTGAATCAAATTGTAATTGGTATTCTTCAATTAAAGTCTTTTTTATAGCAACAAACCAGGAAAAATACATCTGAGAGGTAAACAAATCAGGATTCCAATCTGGTTTGCAATGTGGATCATGACGTTGATGTTCACCGCTAATTTGATCATCATCACAGTAAATCACTTCTGCTTGTGGCTGCTGATTTAAATAGCTCACTAAATAAGCCAATGCAAAAGGCTCAATCCTGTCATGTGGGTAACAAAACAGGAAAAAGTCTCCTTTAGTGACCTTCAAACAAAGGTTTGTACTTTCAGCAAAATTTTTACTATTTTTTTGCTCAATAATTTGAATTTTCTTATCTTTTTCTGAAATATGTTTTAAATAATTTGTAATACTTTCCTGCTCACTGATAAGGTGACAAATTAATTCATAATCTTGATAGCTTTGTTGATTCAAATCATTAAATAAATCCATTAATAACAAAAGATTAACTTTATTAAGTGGTAATAAAATAGAAAATAAAGGGTGAATAATTTGATGATTGGCTTTTTCCATTAAATCTAATTCAATTGCCCAAGGTACTTTTTTAGGTTCTAAAGTAATTGTTTCTGGTTTTTCTCGAGGTAATTGTGGTGGCAGACGTAAATCATTCCACTGAGAAAATAAATTAGGATTAAAATAAGGGTCTTGAGTTATTTGATATTTTTGCAGTAAAAATTGCAATTTTTCATTTGTTGGTAATTTCCAAGTCGTTATGTCACCATGAAAGCAGCTAACTGCGTATGGATTATAAACAACTCTAAAGTTAAGCTGGTGGGCTTTTAAACATAATTCAATAGGCCAAGCATCTTCGCCCAATACTTCCTGTTGTAAAAAATTGAATAATGCGGGCTTTGAAACGACTAAAACCGTATTATCCACTGAAAAACAATCTTTTATACGATTAATAACAGAGTTATCATAGACTTGGTATTGATAAAAATCACGTTGTAGCTGATTATTGGGTAATAGCGATAAACCTGCGTGTAATACGTGTTTTTGTAAAGATATAATTTTGCCTGAGACAATACCTACATCCCTGCGTATACTCCAACTAATTAATTCTGCTAAAAATGTTTCCCAGTTAGCTGGCTGGACACCCGCTTGTAAAAATAATGCGACATCATGGTTTTCAAAATGATCTGATAATTCTAAAAAAGGCGCATCAGAGTCAATACAAGTAATTTGGTAACGTTCTGATAAAGTAGGGAGTGGCAAATCAAATGGGAAGTGATTTGTGTGTGTTTTTACTATTAATAAGCGAATTTTACTAGGAAGTTCAAAAAAAACATGATATTGCCCTTGATTTTCTCCTTCACTATTTTCAATTTTGATGGTTTTTTCAGACTTTCGTGAAAAATGCGCCAGTAACGCTTTTTTTCCATTAACAAATACTTTGGGTTTTAATTCTCCCCCTACCATTGAAGTTTGGCTTTCACCCCATGAATAAAGGATATTTGGAATATGTTTGAAGTATTTTTTCTGATCCAATAGGCGTAGTAATAAATCATAATCTTGTGAACCATCAAAGGCTTTACGCATACCGCCTACTTCATCAAAAGATGATTTTTTAATGCACATTAAGTGTAAAATGTAGTTATGCGTTTCTAATAAAGAAGGTGAAAATCCTGGTTTAAAATTATGTTTATAGCGAAATCCTTTTGATGCATAACGATCTTCGTCTGAATAATAAATATCTGCTTCATGATGCTGCATTGTTTGATAAATCGTTTGTAATGCGTCTGAATACAACATATCATCATGATCTAAAAAAATTAAAAATTTTCCTTTGGCCAAATTAGCTGCTTGATTGGTAGACTCAGAAATACCCTGATTAGTTTCATTTCGGGTAAAAATAATTTTTGGGGAAAATTGTCTAAAATCATCTAAACTTTCCTGTGTTTCTTCTAAATGAGAAGCGTCATCACAAATAATTAATTCATACTCTTCAAATGTTTGATTTAAAACAGAGTTAATAGCGAGTTTTAACCATTTTTTCTCAGTATTAAATACAGGCAATAAAATTGAAAACGTGGGTGTATTTGTTTTTATGGGAAAACGCGTTAATATATCAATAGAGTCTTGTAATTTATGCTCTATAAGCCAGGCAAAATATTCGGGATCCGCACTTAGTAAGTCTTTAGCCTGCTGCTTGACAGGCAAAAGCGAAGGTGTTTTTTTCAACAAATAATTGAAAATTTTAGCTTTTAGCGTATTAATTAAAAATTTCCAGTTCATATTGATTTAGAGAAATAAAATGCCACGAATGATTAAACGTATAACTGTCGTCTGTTTGAAGCCCATTGCCAAACTATTATATATGTTATCACCTTTACAACGCTTATGGGCACATACTTGTTTAGCGGCAAAATTGAAAAATGCTGTAGATATTAGTGTGGTTGCTTATAGTTGCCCAGAAATTCAGGGAACGGCCAATATTCAATTGGGTCAAAATTTGTTGTTATATCGGGAATTATATTGGGAAACTCAGGTTGAAGGTAAAATCATTATTGGGGATGAAGTTGTAATGTCTCGGGGGGTACACCTAGTTGCTTTTTATCACATAGATATTGGTCAAGGCAGTATGATTGGAGAATATACGAGTATTCGTGATGCTAATCACCACTTTGGCCAAGGAAAATCAGTGCGACATTCAGGTTACTCTGGTGAGCCAATTATTATTGGTAATAATGTTTGGATTGGGCGAGGAGTAACGATATTGGCTGGTGTATCTATTGGTGACAATGCAGTGATTGGCGCAAATGCCGTTGTTACGAAAGATGTACCAGCAAATGCTTTAGCCGCAGGCATACCTGCCGGTATTTTAAGAACGCTTGAAACATAATAATTATACAACATGAATATACCCTTCCCACGTTAAAACCAGAACTCTTTGCCGCACACCGCGCGGCAAAATAAAAATCTATAAAGAGCATTGCTAACATGATGGGTCTTAGTATAAATAATTATTTAAAATTAAAGAAATATAAAACTTTGTCTTGCAAGGAAGTCACAAAAATTATTTCATCTAAGTTAAAATTGTTGGTAAGTTGCTAAATTAGGAGAAAGGAAGGAATGAGTTATCAATGGATAATACTTTTGGTTTTACTATCGACAGGGTGCACTCGTTATGCGGCATTTGGAGATTGTGCCTACCGTGTTAAAACTGGCGAATGTTACCAAGCAATGGAACAAGATAGTGATCTCATTCAAACAACTTATCAGGCAGTTGACAGATTGACGCAAAATATCCCAGAAATTGCTTTACCTGCAAAAGGCCGCATTTTAGTGACCACTGTGGCAAATCTTGATAAATTGGATAACAGCTCTTCTCTAGGTCGTTTATTATCAGAGCAGCTAGCAGCAAGGTTTGTTCAACATGGGTTTAATGTGATAGAAGCTAGATTGCATGATAGTTTACTTAGCATTCCACACACAGGAGAATTTTTTTTATCTCGAAAACAAAGAAATATCGGCAAAAAACAATTTGCTGATGTAGCTATCGTTGGCACTTATGCAGAAGCAAAAGATACTGTTTATATCACCCTAAAAATGCTAAACTTTGATAATAGTAAAATCTTATCTTCTTATGCCTATAGTTTGCCTATTGGCCCAAATACAGCCATGTTACTACAGAAATCATACCATTGGTGGTGGTGATGGCATTCAAAAATTATTATCAATTGCTTAATATTTCTACACAAGCCAGCCAAGTTGATATTCGCGAAGCCTTTCGCAAATTAGCGCGGCAATTTCATCCTGATATGAGTGATGACGCTGAAGCAGAAGAACGAATGAAGGAAATCAATGAAGCTTATGCAATACTCAAAGACGAGCATCGCCGCAATGAATTTCATGATACCTTAGATTTTGACGATCTACTGGCATTAGAACAATATGATGAATCTTTGGGCGTGAGCCAAGCAGATAATTTAAGTGATTTATCTTTGGATGACGATTTGCCGCCACGTTTTTATGATGATATTCACTTTGAAGATGATAAAGGAACTTTAGAAGACTTAGAGGGTTTATATGATCATCTTAATTTAAATCAAGAAGCTGCACTTCAGAATGACAGAATCAATCCTTGTTATACGTCCCTTGTTGTTAGTGCCCGTACGTTGTCAGTCAAACGTGGCAAATCCACAATGGATACATTAGATTTCTCACAAAAAGTTGTTAAGGCTTGTAATGTGCTAAGAAAATCTGGTTACAAAGTTTTTCAAATGATACCCGTTGTAGAAAACTGTCATACCACTTCTATTATTATCGTAGGTGAAAAACTATCCCCAAACAGCCAGCTATAGAAGTTTATCATGGGTTTAATCTACTCGATAATTAGGCGCTTCTTTGGTAATGGAGACATCATGGACATGGCTTTCACGCATACCTGCATTAGTTACACGAACAAATTGGGGCTTAGTCCGCATTTCATCTAAATTCTGGCAACCCGTGTAACCCATGCTTGAACGAAGTCCACCTAATAGTTGGTGAATAACACCCAGTAATGAACCTTTATAAGGCACGCGTCCTTCAATGCCTTCTGGCACCAGTTTACTGTCCACATCAACATGACCTTGAAAGTAACGATCTTTTGCACCTTGCGCCATTGCCCCTAGTGACCCCATGCCACGATAGGATTTGTAAGAACGTCCTTGGTAAAGTTCTACTTCGCCAGGCGCTTCTTCAGTGCCCGCAAATAGACTACCAATC
>JADGDF010000291.1 GCA_016745055.1 Thiotrichaceae bacterium
ACCGTGAAACTTCCCAAGTACGAAAATTGGCGCTACTATAAAGAATGGCTCCCAATGAATATTGAGCGTATTTGGGCTTATTATCATATGGGTTGGTAAACTCGTAAGCCATATATGTCTGTAATTTTGGTCGAGTAGCCTTGGGAACTTCCCCCAAAGGCTCTCACAGAGCTGGACGTGAAACTCTCGCCTCGTTCAGCTCTTCACGTTCTTTGCAAAGTACCAAGTTTGCGTAAGCTTAAGATTCCTCCCATTTCTGGTTGAATCTTAAACCTATTTTGAACATGTTAGTCCCTTTGCTCCATTTTCATTACAGAAACTTCATCACTACTACGAGCTAATTCGCCCCTGTGTTTTGTATTGGTACTCTTACCTTTCGGATTCTCCCTTAACATCAAAACGACAGGTTCTTCTGTTCTCTATTAACTAACACCTGTATTGTGTTCATGCCCTTGCCGATTGCCGTACCGCCTGTTATCCAGTTGACATCGGTACTCATCCCTGATTAGCCCTAGAAATCAGGTTTTGACAATAGTGTATTTATTTCGACACCTCATCAAGAGTTCACTTGCGTTCATCTCCGCAATACACACCTGACAGTTTTGGACTGCCTTTTCCTTATTGCTCATAACCATCACTCTTAATAATGGCCACATTTGGTGGTTTGATTTCAACATCTGGTCTTCGAAACCGAGAGACTCACTCTCATCATTAATACACCATGGAAAGCTGACGCTTTCCTTCAGGGCACACTAAGGTGGATAAGCGTAGCGCCATCCACCGAAACAGTTCCAAATAATCCAATACCGTACCATTTTTCGAGACGGCGGAGACGCTACGCTTATCTGCCTTACGAGTTAGGGATGCGTAACGAGTTTAGCTATAAATTCATTTGGGTTGGGGATGGTCTGTAGTTGTGTTGCTAAATGATCGGGTAATTCTATTGTCAATCGCATGTTATTTCCCTTGTATTTTAAGTTGTCCGCGTGCGCGAAACGTTGGAAAAGCTCATTGTCAATACAAATTCATTGAAGGCATTTCGCACACCCTACGCGGCTAACAAGCTGCACTGGCAAAATTTACTTGCTTGTTGTTCTCTTTTTCAAAATAGAATAGAGTTGAAAGAATTCTGTCCATGTTGCGTCGGAATCATCACAAGGATAATGATTAATTATTGCTGACTCCCATTTTTGATCCATTTGTTCTGAATATAATTCTCTTTCGCTATTAATTGGTTTTGAATAGAGCCATCTTCTACCACATAGCAAGTTAAACGCTTGCTGATAAAGAGCGCGTGAGTCCTTATAAGCTAACTGACTTTGCTTTGAATTTGCCAATGTGGCTAACGTTATTGCTTGTGATAATTTACGTTTATCAATTGCTTCCTGTATTTGTTGCATTTCAACTTCCATTGCTTCAATTGCTTGCAGATCTCTTTCATAGGCCTTACCCAACCACTTACCTGCACTCTCAAAGTCCAATATTTTTAAAGCTTTAATTGCTTTTTGCTGCAATTTTTGTACTTCAGGGTCTTCAGAAACCAAAAATTTTGTTTTTTCCATCAACTTTTTATAATGGTGTGCCATTTCCCTTAATTTACTATCCAAATTTTCAATCGGCACTGAATTTTTTTGTAATATCTTGAAAAAGTTATCAATCGCAACTTTCGTTGCAGGAATTCCACATTGTTTTGCAACGGTTTCAGTCATTTGTTTGACCAAAGCTTCATTGGGCGTAATTAATTTGCTCAATTTACTCAAGTCTTCCTCAGATAAGCCACGATTTACATTAATGATATTGTTCTTACCTGGGATAAAAATTGCGACACCACATTTGTCCACTTTCTGAGATACGTGTGTATCATTAAAAGCGTAAACTTCTAAGAACCTGTTTAAAGTCATTGAAAAAGTCAAAAGTCTGTCAGATAATGGAATAATGAGAAAAACATATCCCAGCAACCTAAGTCACAAACAATTTGAACAAATCCAACCCGTTCTGGAAAGAGTCCGCAAACGCACTAGTCCAAGGAAAGTGGAGCTTTATGAAATCTTTTGTGCGTTATTATATGTACTCAAAAGTGGTTGTCAGTGGAGAATGCTACCAAAAGGTTTTCCTAAATGGCAACTGGTGTATTACTACTGGAGGATTTGGAGTAAAACTAATGATGAAGGTAAACCAAGTTTACTGGAACAACTCTTAAAAAAAACAGGTTGGCGTGGTCCGAAAGAACCTTGGACGCAATGCCACTCCAAGTATGTTGATAGTTGACTCACAGAGTGTAAAGAATGTTGATTGTGCTGAGAAAAAAGGTGATGACGCAGGCAAGAAAGTACCTGGTATAGCTAGCGCATTATAATTTGTCACCATTGAAATGAACAGTAAATAGGGTATCGACATTGCAGCGTTCTCGTTTGCGAATAGCCTTAGCTTGAGCC
>JADGDF010000155.1 GCA_016745055.1 Thiotrichaceae bacterium
CCTGTGAGCATGTGGTATTACTTCGCTCATTATTGGCCGAGAATTTTCAGCTTATTGCTGCTCCAGAAACCGATTTTTGAGGGGCGGTGACTATAATAGAACAAATTGACTCTTTGCAGAAAGAAAATGAAATAGAAGAGGCAGTTTCTAAGTTTCAAAAAATTGCAGAATTGTTCAACGCAAAACATACATTTAACTCAGAAGAAGATGTTTATATGAATGTAGCACACTTATACGAAAAGATTGGAGATATTGAAAAAGCTAAAGAAATGTACACTGCAAGTGCTAACAACTATAACGATATAGGTAGTTCTTTGTATATGGATAATAAATATGCACAGGCCATGAATGCATATGAAAAAAGTTTGAATATTTTGAAATCTTTGAAATATAATGAATTGATAAGTGTGGTTTTAGGAAACATGGGTATTGCTTTTAGACAACTTAAAAATTTTCAAGAAGCAGAAAATATGTATCTAAAAAGTATAGAAATCTTAGGAGACTCTGCTGACAAAAAAACACTAGCTATTAATTATGAAAGACTGGGTAATTTGTATTTTGAATATGAAAAACTGCAACAAGCAGAAAATACATATTTACAGAGTGTAAAACTTTATGAAAGTTTGGATAACAAAAATGAGCATGATAAGGAAAGTATCACTGATATATATTGGTCTCTTGGAAATTTGTATCTTTCAATTGGTAATGTCAAAGAAGCTATAAGCTTTTATCATAAAAGCATAAAATCTACAGAAAAGCGTTATCATATAGTAATCAATGTAGCTGATAAATATATTGAATTAGGTATTATTTATTATGATATTGGAGATTTCAGTCAAGCAGAACAACTTTATTCTAAAGGTTTGGAGATTTATAAAGAATGGGAAGATAAAGAAGGAATGGCAAAGGTATATAACGAACTTGGCATGACTTATATGGCCTTAAACCTGCAAAAAAAAGCGGAACATGCTTATCAATCAAGCATAGAACTTTTTGAAAAATTAGAAGAGGAAGAAAAAGATGAATTATGTAAACAATGTATGGCTCAAACCTACCATAATTTTGGTTCATTTTATAGTTTGAACAATAAATTTTTGTTAGCAGAAAAGATGTATTTAAGGAGTATAGTTATCAATCAAGAGATAGGTAATCAAGTTGGGGTTGCTGAAACATATAGTAGTTTAGGTTATACATATTTAAACCATGGAGATTCACAGTTGGCAGAAACTATGTTTGAAAAAAGTATAGAGCTTTGGACAGAAATTGGGAGTGCTGAAAAAATAGAGTTAGTTCAAAAATTTCTTGATGATTTAAAATATATTGAAAGTTTAGAAGTTTGTGAAGAATTGGGTAATTCCTCTACAGTAGACTAAATTAAGGGGGAGAGTTTAGTATTTCAGTCATAAAGAATGGCAAAAATACATAGGCAGCCGTCCGCATGAGAAAACCTGTCCCGAATTACCAACAGATACCCTTAGCGCAATTGAACTCACTGAAGAAGCTCGTGAACTCCTCGAACATGGTGAAATTGAACAAGCCAAAGCCAAATTCAAACAAGCCAGAGAATGGGATGATAGAATGGGGGGGATGGTGAGGAGTTATAAAAGAAGACCTGGCAGGTTTTCAAAACCTGCCAGGTCTGGGGTTGGCTTGATATTAAATTAGATTGCTAGATTTTAGTTGGACTAAAACATACCAAAAGTAGCATCTTAAAGTTATACGAAAAGTTGTAAAAGAAGACCTGGCAGGTTTTTAAAAACCTGCCAGGTCTGGGGTTAGTAAACACATGTCAAAGGTAGTTCCCTTAATTGGTGGAGAATATTATCACATCTACAACCGTGGAAATAACGGAGAAAATCTATTTATTGAAGAAGCTAACTATCAATATTTCTTCAAGCTTTATATCCGTTATATTTACCCTATCGCAAATACTTACGCATATTGTTTGATGAAAAATCATTTTCACCTTCTAGTCCAAATGAAACTAGAAAAAGACCTACCCACTACTTGAAAATTTGCCAAATTTAGATTACTCCAAACAATTCTCAAAACTGTTCAATGCCTACACAAAAACCCTAAACAATACCTATCAAAGAACAGGAAGTCTTTTTCAAAAACCTTTTAAACGTATTTTAGTTGACTCCAATACCTATCTAACACATTTAGTTAATTACATTCATCATAACCCTCAAAAACATGGTTTTACAAATGACTTTAGTGCCTATCCTTACTCATCTTATCAAACCATTTATCAGCAAAAAAATAGCAGAATTGAAGGACAACAAGTGATAAATTGGTTTGGTAATTCAAAATCATTTGCAAAATTTCATGAACAAGTCAATGAAACAAAAATACAACATTTGATTGAAGATGATTAATATTACTTTGGAAGACAAAGAAGACCTGGCAGGTTTTGAAAACATGCCAGGTCTGTTTTTTACCCCACGAAAAAACCTGTCCTGACTTCCCCACAGACACCCTTGGTGCAATAGAACTCGCCGCCGAAGCCCGTGAACTCCTCAAAGATGGCAAAATAGAACAAGCCAAAGCCAAATTCAAACAAGCCAGAGAATGGGATGATAGAATGGTGTGGGGGGATGAGAAGGTGAAATATTGAACAAAATTTAACGGATTGAAGGATGCACAGGATTACTTTTGGGTTTAATCCTGATTATCCTAAAATCAGGGTAATCTTGTTCAAAGCGTTAATGGATGGACAGAATTATTTTTGTTCTTATTAACTAGGAAATGGAAAATGGAAACAAGTATTTCGACTAATCAACTATTACCCACGTTACAAATCTTACCACGAGCAGATAAACTACGCATTATCCTCTTTTTGATTTCACAATTGGCACAAGAAGAAGGCATAGATTCGTCATCTGTTACCGAAAATTATCTGGATTGGAAACTTTACGATGCTTCTAATGCGGCTAATACTCTGTTAAATATGCTCGCGGAAGATAAAAAGGCTTAAACATGATTAATACAGAACAATTTACATACCGTCAAGTTTCTGATGATTTTGGTGAACTCAATTTTTCGCCCTCTCTACCGCTCACTTTAAGCTATGAAAATAATAGCATAGACACATCAGGCTTATTGGATACTGGCGCGAGTGTCAACGTAATGCCTTACCAAATTGGCTTACAACTAAGAGCTAAATGGGAACAGCAAAATACATCTGTTCAATTAGCGGGAAATTTGGCTAAGTTACCGGCTTACGGATTGCTTATCACCGCAACTGTTGCCAAATTTCCACCAGTACGCTTGGCTTTTGCTTGGACACGAGCAGAAAATGCGCCTTTGATTTTAGGACAAGTTAATTTTTTCCTCGAATTTGATGTGTATTTTTTTCGCTCACAAAAAACGTTTGAAATTCAGCCTAAACAGGAAACCAGATAAAAAGTTTAAGATAAAATAGGCTTGTGCTATTATCAACTGTAATTTTAGTCACAAAGAATGGCAAAAACATAAAGGCAACCACCGCCCCCACGAAAAAATCTGCTCCGACCTCCCCAAAGACACCCTGGGCGCCATCGAAATTGCCACTGAAGCCTATGAACTCCTCAAGGAGGGAAAAATAGAACAAGTCAACGCCAAATTTAAATTAGCCAGAGAGTGGGATGATAAAATGGTGTGGGGGGATGAGGGACTATAATTAGATTGAATAAATATCATTGAGGAACATAGATTATGCTAACAACAACTATAACCATTTCACAACAAGGACATATCACGATTCCCGAACAAGTCCGAAATTCATTTCACTGGACTGAAGGCATGGAACTGGTGCTGGAAATAACAGAAACAGGCATTTCTCTTTCTCCCAAAACAATAAATAAAAAACTATCCGCAAAATCATTGCGAGGATGCTTACAACATATAGGAGAACCTATTCCAACAGAGCAGCTTTGCAAACTAGTCGAGTATACCAATGATAGCATTTGATACAAATTTATTGGTACGCCTCATCGTAAATGATGACCCACAACAAGCTGATATTGCAGAATACCTGTTAGAAACAAATTAAGTCTTTATCTCCCGCACAGTATTACGTTCCATTTATAAAAAATCACGTACAGAAATTTTAATTTTCCTTAATAATATGTTGATAACAGAAAACTTATTTGTAGAAAATCAGCAAGAAATTAAACAAGCAACAGAATGGTACAAACTTAGTGCTGACTTTGCCGATGCTATAAACCTTTAGTATTTGTGGAAAAAGAAAATTTCATACATTTGATGCTAAATTCTGCAAGGCGGCTAAAAGGTTAAACTTAACCCCTGAATTTGAAGTATTAAGCTTATAACCAAATTCAAACAAGCCAGAGAGTGGTATGAGGGAATGATGTGGGGAGGTGAGGAGTTATAAAAGAAGACCTGGCAGGTTTTTAAAACCTGCCAGGTCTGTTTTGTATCACATTTTAATGCCTAAAATAGTTTTTGCCACCATTTTTGGAGAGGAATGTGTAATATCTGTTGATTACAGGGATATAATATTAATTGGTCAATTTTTTTCTGTTTTAACGCATTAAATATCGGTGTAAACCACGTATTTTCAAGTTGTGTCAGCCAAGCTTGCCTATTTTCCACTTGATGATATTTGGGGATCAGTGTCAATAGATAATTACCCGCATCATCTAACTGGTTTAACCAAGTTTCAGCTTCAAACTTGTTATCAATATAAGTCGTATTTGTTAAACAGGCTAAGCCACAGGCAACTGAATCATCACTCCCAACACATTGCCATGAAGTCTTTGATGACACAGGTAATGGTCCAGCACCCCAAAACCAAAGGCTATTTACCAAAAATTGTTGCTGCACTTCTCGCTGCTCATTGACAGGATGAGAATGTAACAACATTTGGATTTCGTTAAATAATGACTGCCAATAAGATTGTTCTTCACCTGTTGGCAAAGTAGCATAAATATTTTTCCCCATCACCTCAGGCAAAGACGTAAAGTTTACCTTTGGAAAATGAGGTAATTTAACGTACCAACGATGGGGCGTAGGCGCTGAAAACTCTAAGTTATCTTGTTGATAATAATGGTTTAAAGTTTCAATGATTTTATTGGCTTCTGACTGCGATAAATCGAGATAGTCAGACTCGAGTAGAGTCACTTGGTGGTGATTTGCTCGTAAGTAAATAGGGTCCGCACGTAACCAAATGCAGTCATCATTGGATTTTGTGTCATATAGATGCGTGATTGCTGCGATTGGTAAATTTTTATCCTCGGATAAATTAAATAATTCAAACAAAGTTTCTAAATAATTTGAAGCTTGAGTTTTTTTTACGCTTGCTTTAGACAATATTTTTTTTAAGGTGGGTAAGTCTTTTGTTAAAGGCTGGGTTAATAAATCGGGCACAAGCAAATATACAGCTTTTTGTGCCGATGATTTATTCCCCACGAGTCATATCCATAAAAATTTGTTCAAGCGTAGGTTTTTCAGGCGTTAACTCATACAATCCCCACTGATGGGCCACTGACTTTTCAACCAGCATTTCAGCAGGATTTTGATTAACCTCATGTTGAATTGTTAAATGGTGTTCATCCAAAAAGGTAATTTTTTCCGTACCCAACAACTGTTTTAACTCACTCAGTTCAGGGGGATGGCGCAATCCTACCTGTAAACAGGTGCTTTGCATTTGATCATAAAGCCCTTCAATTGTGGTATTTAATACTAATTTACCTTCATGAATAATCTGTACATGACTACAAATCATTTGTACTTCCGATAAAATATGCGTTGATAGAATAACACTGTGTTCTTGACCCAACTGACGAATTAATTCCCGAATTTCCTGAATTTGAATTGGGTCTAAACCAATCGTTGGCTCGTCTAAAATCACGACTGAAGGCGTATGAATAATTGCTTGTGCAATCCCCACACGTTGCTGATAACCTTTTGATAAATTAGCAATTAAACGGTGTTTAACGGCACCCAAACTACATTGTTCAATCACGCGATCAACGGCATTGGCAATTTTAGCACGCGGAATACGGTGTAGTTGACCACAAAAGCTGAGATATTCGTCCACAAGCATTTCGTGATATAGCGGTGGATTTTCGGGCAAATACCCTAAAGCTGCTTTTGCTTTTAGTGGAAACTCAATTAAATCATGGCCTGCAATGGTAATTTCACCGACAGTTGGAGCAAGCGCACCTGCAATGACTTGCATCGTTGTCGATTTGCCTGCGCCGTTAGGCCCTAAAAATCCTAAAACTTGACCACGTCTTAGCTCAAAGCTAATATCGTCAACTGCACAAAAGTGACTGTAATCACGAGAAAAATTTTTAACTGAAACTAGAATTTCGTTTGACATAATATTTTTTATGCATCCAACATATCACATAGTGACTTAATTTTACTTGTCAATATTTTCATTATATAGCTTAGTACGTAACTTCTTAATACACTTGCTGTTGAAGATTTTTGTACCACCTTAATACATCACTGCTATTAAGTTAAGCTCGTAGGACTGCAAACTTTAGTTTGCACACGCAAGATAAATCTTGCACTCCAAACTGAAAAATCCTTAGCTTAATGGCTGTGCCTTAATACATAGAACGAAAAAGGTTGACAAGTAGATGTAGCGTTTATGCTGTTTTCCTGAACTCCATATTTATCTGTCTGCGGAGAATAATGGCGCCTAAAGGGGGTAAAGTCATTTTGAGTGAATAAGATCGATCCATCCAGGGAATTTCTTCTGCTTCCATCGCAGGATTACCCACATTACTGCCTGCATAAAAACAAGAATCAGAATTAAACGCTTCACCATAAGTGCCAGCGTAATTAACACCAATTCGGTAGTCGTGTCGTGGAACTGGCGTGAAATTTAAGACCACAATGACTTCATCTTCCCCTTCCGCATGTCGAACGTAGCTAATAACAGATTGTGCCGCATCATGGCAGTCAACCCAGGAAAATCCCTTGGGTTCAAAGTCGTATTGATGTAAACAAGGCAAAGTTTTATAAAGACTATTCAGGTCTTTAACTAAAGTGTGTACCCCTTGATGCAAATCAATATCTAATAAATCCCAAGGCAAACTTTCATCATGATTCCACTCGGTGCCTTGGCCAAACTCACACCCCATAAATAGTAATTTTTTGCCCGGATAAGTCCACATGTAAGTGTATAACAAACGTAAATTTGCAAATTTTTGCCAGCCATCTCCTGGCATTTTGTCCAACATGGAACATTTGCCATGTACTACTTCATCGTGAGAGAAAGGTAAGATGAAATTTTCGCTGAATGCATACAACATCCCAAAAGTTAAATGTTGATGCTCATAAGCACGAAAAACAGGGTCTTTGCTCATATATTCGATCGTGTCATGCATCCACCCCATGTTCCACTTCATACTGAATCCCAATCCACCAACCCAAGTAGGCCGAGTGACTTGCGGCCAACTGGTAGATTCTTCAGCCATGATAATGGTGCCAGGATGTTCAGAATGAGTGACCGTATTTAGTTCACGCAAAAAGTCAATGGCCTCCAGATTTTCATTACCACCGTATTGATTAGGTATCCAGTCACCTTCTTCGCGTGAATAATCTAAATAAAGAATAGAAGCCACCGCATCTACGCGCAAGCCATCAATATGAAATTCTTCCAGCCAGTACAAAGCATTAGACATCAAAAAATTTTTAACTTCCTTACGGCCATAATTAAAAATTAATGTGCCCCAATCACGATGTTCTCCCTTGCGTGGATCATCATGTTCATACAAGGCTGAACCGTCAAATCGGGCTAGACCATGAGCATCTTTGGGAAAATGGCCTGGTACCCAGTCTAACAAGACACCAATATCATTGAGGTGGCAGTGATCAACAAAATAACGGAAGTCATCAGGTGATCCAAAACGGCTGGTGACAGCATAGTAACCAGTAACTTGATAGCCCCAGGAGGCATCTAGTGGATGTTCTGCAACGGGAAGTAATTCGATATGACTAAATCCTAAATCTTTGACGTAATCTACAAGACGATGGGCTAAATCACGATAATTCAGAAAGTTACCTTCTTCATCACGTTGCCAAGAACCTAAGTGAGCTTCGTAGATGCTCATAGGTTGGCGTAACCAATCATTCTCTTTTCTAGCCGCTATCCAATCATTATCTCGCCAAGTGTGGCCTGGAGCCGGCACCGTATAAGTTGATGTCTGTGGCCGATTTTCAAATCCTTGACCATAAGGATCAGATTTAACGAAAATATCGCCAGAATGACGATTGCGAATTTCAAACTTGTATAATAAATGGGCTTCAACATTCGGAATAAACAATTCCCAAACACCAGAGCCACCACGTATACGCATGAGATGATGGCGTCCATCCCAGTGATTAAATTCGCCCACAACGCTCACGCGCCCTGCGCTGGGAGCCCAAACTGAAAATAATACCCCTTCAACACCATCAGCAGTATGCGCATTTGCACCCAACATACGATAGGCATGCCAATGTTTACCTTCACCAAATAAATGTAAGTCAAAATCAGAGAGTTGAGGCAGAAAACAGTAAGGATCGTAGGAAATATATTCTTTTCCCCACTCATCCGTCCATTGTAATTGGTAATGGTCGGGTACACTACCTACTTTTCCTTGCCATACAAAAACATCAGTTTTAGGAATGCGTTGTAAAATAAGATTTCCAGGCAAAATTTTAATATCTTTCACATGGGTTTTAAACACCCGAACAATTTCTTGATTGCCTGCTTTATGTTTGCCTAAAATGGCAAAGGGATCATGATGGGTCGCATCTATAACCTTTTGAATTTCTGGTGTGATTTGAGTGGCCATGGCTGATTCTTTCTGAGTGAATTTTACCTATTATAACTGATGTTGAACTGAGAGTCGTTGTTATTCATAAATTTCAAATTGAGCATCAAGCTAGGCTAAATTTCACATTTCAAAGCGACAAACTTTATTGTTTTTAGGGGTAAAAAATACATTGGGCAATCCCTATTAAAGATAGGCCAAAAGTTTTGAAATAACAAGGAGTTAACTTGTATGCCGTACAATTAAAAAAACAGTTTGGGTCGAACTATTTAACTGATTTTCAATTGCCACTAATTTTATCAAGGAATGAACGAATGGAAGCTTTCCTTCCTTCACATAAAGAGCATGATTATCTTACTAGAATTGTTCTACACATCAGTTATTTAAAAATATATTTTCATAAGCAATCGAAACATTGACACAAAAAGTTTCTATTAATTTCTTATCGACTTCATCAAGGCTAATGTGGCCTTTTAAGTACACAAAACTTTCGTAATTTTGTAGATATTTAAAATTAATCACACATTCATTATCAAAATATAAGGCGCATTGTTTTTGACGCGCTTGATTGATTTTTACCAATGTTTCTTGGTCAATCGCATTACCAACCAATTGATTAATTTTATCTTCGTAATTACCTGTACCAGCAACAATGATATGTTCATTAATCGTTTCGCATTTATTAAGGGCATGACTGGCAAAACTTGAATGACAGTAGAAAGAACTGCCTTCTAAATTGAGGATTGACAATAGTTGATCTAATAAGCCTGCAATAAATTTTTCCATCGAATGGAGTTTAAACAGCGAAGCTGTGGCATCAATAATTTTTTCTAAACCAATACGGCTGCGATTAATGGCCATTAAATGGCGGTAAGTTCTTAATGCAGTAACTAATGTAGTAAATAATTTTTTAGAAGTAAGTTCAGTTTTTTCTTTATAATCATTAATATCGTAGTCTAAAATGACTTGACGTTCAGGCGCTTGACCTGGTTGCCCTGTGCGTAACACAATTCTAGAAAAGGGATTATGTAATTGCTCTCGAATATATTTAACAACATCCAAACCTGCATGATCTGATTCCATAACAACATCAAGTAGGACTACCGCAACATCATTGTGTTCATGCATGATTTGTTTAGCTTCTTCGCCGGAATAAGCTTCAATAATCTCTAATGGCTTACCACCGTAAGTAAAATCTTCTAATGCAAGCTTAGTCACATCATGTATAGAAGGCTCATCGTCAACAATTAACAACTTCCAACGCTCTTTATGGTGAACGAGTTCTTCTTCAACATCGTCTTCAACAAATAGCAAATCATCGTCATCTTGCATGGTGATAGCCTTCTCTTCGCATCTAAAAATAGCATAAGAGTTCAAGCAAAAAATGTAAAGAACATTTGCTGATAAGTATTAGAGTTGTATCACGGAATTTAAGATGGTATTTTGCGAAAAGGAGGATATAAGAAAGAACAAGTTTTGTAAACTTAGGAGAACGAGTATGAAAATG
>JADGDF010000292.1 GCA_016745055.1 Thiotrichaceae bacterium
TATTGGTAGAATGCAGGAGTCAGAATTCAGTCATCAGTATAAAAAGGTTGACAAGTTAAGTTTAGAAGCTATGCTGTTTTTCTGAATTCCTGAACTCCTGAACTCAAACATCATGCGTAAAACTACCGTTCTGCTATTTCTGATAGCCATACATACTGCTAATGCCGAATCAACATTGCCTCCTGCTTTAACTTTAGATAAAAGCATTCAGCTTGCTCCTAATGCGCCTGTTCAATACACATTTACAGAAGGCGATGATTTACTCAATGTACTTGGTTTATTCGTCATAGAACCTCAGAAAATTGTCCGATTATGGGGCAATAAAGCCACTAAAATCCACCCAGGTGATACACTTTCGCTGTTAGTTGAAGGGGATGCCCCTATTTTGCAAATAAAACGTGGGCGAACTGTCAAACTTTCACCAATGGCACGTAGTTCAAGAGAAAAACGTGAAGCACCCGTTATTCCCACTGAAACAATTCAACAGTTTTTAAATCGACCTAAAGTCATTACCGAAGAAGAATTAGAAGCAGCAGGTTATATTATTGCTAATGGTGATGAGCGTTTGCTTTCAGGTACAGGTAGCACAATTTATGTCCGTGGTTTAAGTGAATATTCAGACGAAGAAGAATTTATTATCGTGCGTTTGGGACAAAATTATCAAAATGAAGCTGGGGAAATATTAGCACGAGAAGCTATTTATTTGGGAGATGCTATTTTAGAATCTATCAGCGATCCTTTTGCAGAAGACGATGAAAGTGATGTGACTACGCTGAGTATTACCTCTTCCAACAGGGAAATACAGGTAGGAGATTACCTATTGCCTTTGGGAGAACGCAAGTTTAATGAAGATTTTTATCCTCATCTACCTGACAACTTAGAAAATGCCAAAATTATTGCAGTCGTCGATGGCGTTTCTCGTATTGGTCAATATCAAGTAGTCGTCATAAATAAAGGGGAAGATGAAGATATGGAAGTGGGACATGTGCTTGCAGTTTATACTCACGGTGAAAGACAAATTGAAGACCCCCAAACGGGTGAAGCCGTAAATTTACCCAGTAGAAAGGCTGGAACACTCATGGTTTTCCGCACCTTTAATCGCGTAAGTTACGCTTTGATTATGAAAGCTAATTTAACTATTCGCATATTTGATCAGGTTAGAATCCCACAATAATGCTGATTTACAAACTGCTTTTTATTTTAATCAGCGTTTGTATTGCTTGAATAAAAGCAGTATTTGTGTTGATTTCAGCACTATATAAAGCAAATTCAATCGTATCGGGTGATAGTTTTGTCTGTTGGGCAAGTTGTTCGACTAATTGGAGTGTTGTATATTCTACCCAATGTGGATGGATGACTGCCAAACGTGCTAACATATTTTGCCTTGCCATGCTGAGCAATTTGTCAACTTGCTTATATCGCCACAAAAATTGGCCACTTGCTTCTATGTGCTCTAATAAGCGGCGACGTTTTTGCGTTGGTAATGGAAGCAGTGGGCCAAAACGGCCACTCATTGTCCACAGTAAAATAAAAAATAAAACGCCGATGCTAATCACAAGCAATTTTTGATATTGCCACAATAATGCAAGTAAAGAAGGAATATCCTTTACTTGCAGCAGCCACACCTGCGTGGTAGGCCGAAATAAATTCACTAAGTGCCACAAAAACTGAGCATGGTCATAGTTGTTAATTTCATCATTTTCTAAAAAATTAGTATCACTCAATAAAGTAATGCCACCTTTCCCCATTTTATAATGTAACATATGTACACCACGATCATTTTCAATTAAAAGCGCGGGTTCATCATCATAGTCAAAATAATAACGTGGTTTAAATATCACTTCTAATTGTTGTCCTAGCCACTCAAATTGACTTATTCTATCTTCAGTGATGTAGCCTTTTGTTTGTCTATATTCCTTTTGTCGACGAACATTGAGACTACCTAATATCGAAGGTATTTGACTGACATTGTCTTTATCATAAACCATTTCACTTTCATAAATTAAATGGCCACCAGACTTCACCCAAGTAAGTAAATAATTAACTTGAATTTCAGTTAAAGAAGGTGTTGTTGTCTTCAGCAAAAAAAGCGTTGTCTTAGGTTGTAAATGTTGTTTTGTGAGACTTATTAAAGAAGTAACTGTTTTTGCAGAAACACCCATTTTATTCAATAACCTTTCTGCGGCTAACAATGGATTACTCTGTGCTTTGCCTTGGTAACCTGTGTATTCTTCTTCTCTAACCCTTTCAAAATGTGTCAAAAACCAAAGTGAAAATATGACAATACCTAGCGCTATAAGTGTTAATAAAATGGGTAGTCCCTTGGAAGTAGTGATATAAATTAAATTATATTGTTGATATATAATGATTATAATACTGGATAAAATTCCAGATAGCACCAATGTGATTC
>JADGDF010000009.1 GCA_016745055.1 Thiotrichaceae bacterium
TTCTCATAGTATCGCTGTGTTTGCCAATATTCAACATGGGATTGAACCTTTAACGTTAGAAAAAACTGTTTTAGCTTAAAAGTCGAGTATCGCGTTATACTAGTATAAAAATAACGTTAAGTTTCCAATGTATTTTATATGGACATTCAAAAATGTAACTAACTTCTTAAAACAAAAAACTCACATTGAAAAGCTTAATTTAGCAGGTATTCCTTTAAATTTAAGTTATAAAGAGAATCATGTGGTGTCATGAAAATGAATTTACTTAATGAAATAGATATTTTGCAAAATAACATTTCTGAAGCTTGTAGTAAAATTAAGAGAAAGCATTCTGACTATGGTTGACAATTTTGATAAATTTAGATGCACAATTGACTGATAGGTAAGCAAAATTTATATACCTTAGAATTAATAAATTGATATATTATTTTCAACACTATAAGTTTGTAACTTGCACGTTATTTTTTGCATTGCCTTTAAAATATAAATAGACGCTTAATTGAAGGTAAAATTTTAGTGCCTATTTGAGAAATAATTAATTATGTTTCGACGACGACTAATTTTATATTTATTACTTTTTTGTCATATTTACCCAATTTTTGCTGCTGAACGAATAAAAATTCAAATTAATGGGATTGATGAAAAAATATTACCAACAGTAAATGCCTATTTACGTATTGAACAACAAAAAGCAGATGAGCATTTAAATGCAATTCGCATTAAAAGTTTGCATCAATCCGCTTCAGCAGAAATTATAAAAGCAGTACAAGCATTTGGCTTTTATCAAACAGAAGTTAAAGCTAATTTAACTGAACCTACAGAAAAAACAAATTTTTGGCAAGCGACTTATGATGTTAAATTAGGAGAAGCTATTCAACTAAAGACTGTTGACATTACTATCAAAGGTGAAGGTCAACAGGATGAAAATTTTACAAAAATTGTTGAAGATTTTCCTTTGAAAGTTAATGATGTTTTGCATCATGGGCTTTATCAGACAGGCAAAAAACAATTTCAGGATTTATCTTTGCTTAAAGGTTATTTTGATGCTGATTGGGAAAAACATGAAATTATTGTTAAAAAGCAAGCTAATACTGCCCATTTAAACTTGGTTTTTAACACTGATAAACAGTATAAATTTGGTAACGTCAATTTTAAGCAAGCCCCTGATGATTTTTTTGAGCAAAATTTTTTAAATCAATTTTTGACTTTTAAAAATGGAGATGCTTATTCTTACGAAAATTTGGTTGCTTTTCGTAAAGGGCTAACGCTCAACCATTATTTTGAAGATGTCATTATTAATAAGCAACGCCTTAAAGCTAATAAAACTTTGAATTTGGATGTTAATTTAGGACGTCGTTTACCGAATGAATATCGTACTCGTATTGGTTATGGTACAGATACGGAAGCCCGCTTTGGGTTTGATTGGCAAAGAAATTATTGGAACCGATATGGTCATTATTCCAATATTGGTGTGGCAACCACTCAAAAGCGGCGTCAATACGTTTTTGATGCAAATTATGCCATACCCACAGGTCAAATTCATGTATTGCCACCAAGTCGAATTTATCATGATTATATTGAATTTTCAGCACGTTATGAAGGTGAAGATTTAGAAAGTGAACAAATTACAGGAAGTGCTTTTGCGTTAACGGGTATGCCACGTCAAACTAACTGGCTGCTACAAGTGGATAAACATCATTTAAGGCATTTTTTGGGATTAACCTTAGAAGAAACGCTTGGTTTAGGTTACTTAGCCCAAAAGTATAATATCTTTGATCATTTATCATCTGCTGTGCAAACTGCACCTGAAAATCAAAGTTTAAGGCAAGTCCTCATTGCTGATTATCAATTAATTATTCCAAGTGTGAGTTGGGCTTATACAAAATCAGACAGCAAGCTTTATCCTAAGAATGGTCAACATATTGAGCTGACTTTTCGCGGCGCTTTATCAAATTTAGGTTCAAACACCGATTTTTTACAAATTTTGCTAGAAAGTATCACTATTCGTCCTTTGGGTAAAAAAGGCAGGGTCATTGTACGTGGTAGTGTTGGTTATACTGATGCAAAGCAAGTGACCGTTTTAGATAAGACATTTTATCGTTTACCAGAATTATTATTATTTAAAACAGGTGGCGATCATACCGTACGTGGATATAAATTTGAATCATTAGATGATACGGGACTGGGTGGCATCCACCAACTTGTAGGTAGCATTGAGTATGAACATAAAATTTTAGATAAATGGGGCGTTGCAGGATTTTATGATGTTGGCAATGTTTTTGGTCAATTTTCTACCTCCAATTTACAACATGGGGCAGGTTTGGGTGTACGTTGGTACTCCCCTGTCGGTATTGTTCGCCTAGATATTGCAACTGCTTTAAGTAAAGATCATCGTCCTGTTCGTTTACACTTCACCGTTGGGGCCGAATTTTAAAAATGGTTATTTGATTAAGTAATCGTCAATAAGCATAATATTTTACCCTAAACTATATTATCTGATTTATTAAACGCTACTATTTCATTAGGCAAAAGTAAAAAATGAATAATAAACAGCTTGGCATCATCATGGATCCCATTAGCAAAATTAGAATTGCTAAAGACAGTAGCTTTGCAATTTTGCTTGCTGCTCAAGCAAGGGATTGGCAACTGTGGTACATGGAATTACCCGATATATGGTTACAAGAAGGCAAAGTGGTTGCCCGTATGCAGGTATTGAAAGTTCAAGATGATCCAACACAGTGGTATACCCTTGCAGAAGCTGAAATTGTGCCTTTAGCAAATTTAGACGTAGTTTTTATGCGTAAAGACCCGCCTTTTAACTTTGAATATTTAGTGGCTACCTACCTATTGGAGCAGGTTGAAGCAGCAGGAACATTAATTGTAAATAAGCCACAAAGTTTGCGTGATGCTAATGAAAAGTTGTATACAGCCTGGTTTCCACAATGTTGTGTCCCTACTTTAGTTACTTGCCAAACTACCCAATTGCGACAATTTTTAGCAATTCATGAAGATATTGTGATTAAACCATTAGATAGCATGGGTGGAAATTCTGTGTTTCGATTGATAATGGGGGATGCCAATACTTCTGTGATTATGGAAACTATCACTCAAAATGAACAACGTTTTGTCATGGCCCAACGCTTTATTCCAGAAATTCAGCAAGGAGATAAACGTATTTTAATGATCAATGGTGAACCTATTCCTTATGCGCTTGCTCGTATTCCGGCCAGTGGCGAATTTCGGGGTAATTTAGCCGCAGGTGGCACTGGAAAAGGGGTAGCTTTGATTGATAGAGATTATTGGATTTGTCAGCAAGTTGGACCAACTTTACGGGAAAAAGGGCTGATACTTGTTGGGTTAGATGTGATTGGTGATTACTTGACAGAAATTAATGTTACTAGTCCAACGTGTATTCGCGAACTAGATAAAATTTATGACTTAAATATTGCGGAACAATTGATGGAAACAGTTGAAAAAACATTGTAATAATCTATATTTATATTGCTTCATTTTTAAATAGGAACTGTATACAATATGGGGAAAATATTTAAACTGGAAAAAAGTTATGGCTTACGTAGTTACAGATAATTGCATTTTATGTAAATATACAGATTGTGTAGAAGTTTGTCCGGTCGATTGTTTTCACGAAGGTCCCAATTTTCTTGTTATTGATCCTGAAGAATGTATTGATTGCACATTATGTGAGCCTGAATGCCCTGCAAATGCTATCTTTTCAGAAGATGAATTACCTGAAGCCTTATCTTCTTTCGTAGCACTCAACGCTGAGCTTGCTCAATCCTGGCCTCAAATAACGGAACGTAAATCACCTTTAGAGGAAGCAGAAAAATGGGATGGTACTGAGGATAAACTACAATATTTAGAACGTTAACCTAAAATACTCTAGTCAAGTGTTGTTTATTGTTCTCAGATGAAGTTTGGGAACAATAAACAACAGCTTCTGTTACAGGATAAAGATACTAATCAACAATTGGCATTTCAACAAACGTAATGGTTAAAGTCTGTTTTTGAGGGGGAATAAGTAGCGTGTTTACAGTCATTAAAGCCACTATAGCCCAGCTACCAGTTGACACGCGTTACTTCCCAGTGACAATTATCACCTGTACCCCAATAGTCCACATTAGCCAATCTTCTCTCTTTTAATACTTTCATTATTTGACTCTTACTCCCATGAAAAGCCTCAGTTGAGCCTCTAACTCTAAGATACACCTCTCCTCCAACTCTAATTGTCGTATCCCAATGCCACTCCCCCGACCAAAGTTGCGGACCATAATAACCAGGCCAATATGTTCTCCAAGTATAATAATGTTGTTTACCTACAGACACTCTCTTCGTAATGACAGTGCCATTCATTTGTGTCGTAACAGTATTGTCACCATTGAATGTCATATATAAATTATCTTGCGTAAGTTTTTGTTCTCCAGAACACTCTGTTCGGCGCAGCCTAAGGGTTCCACGCAACAAAAAGTGCAGTTGTGTATTTCTGTATAGACAAACAGCAAGCCCTTCTACATCATTGTAAATACTAGTGATTTCTTTCCCACTTATGGTCGTCTCACAAGTTTGTAAATCAATTTGAGTCGTCCATTGCTGACTACGATCGTGGTAACCAACCAATAACGTGTTATCTTTTAGCATTTCAAGGGCTTCAATTTCAGGATATTGAATATCGCAAATTTGCCACTCCACGCTACCATCAGTTAAGCTATATTTGCCAATATGATGCAAGGCTTTGCTGTCATGATTATCATCAGGATTAGCACTGTGATGATCGTTATAGGCAAAGTAAATGGTTTTACCAACATTGTCCCAACTCAGATCCTCAACTTCAAAACCATTTTCATTAGGAAAAACTGTTGTACACGTATTATTAGTGATTTTAACTAACCCTTGATCTTGGTCCCATCCCCACAAGCTGCTATCTGAAGGGTTGAAAGAAATACCATCAAGCTCATTACAACCTTTGATTGGATTTTCGGATAAAATATCACCATTGTCCATATCAAAAGTGTAGAGGTAACCCTTTTTCTCAGTGTTATCTCCAGATGCGCCATAAAGTTTCCTATCTCGAGAAATATCTAAAGCTTCAATATCATACTTTTTAAGTGATTGTCCTAATAATTCTAGACCACTTTGTTCGCTATATCGCAGTAGTTGCGAATCATTTAAGCCACCATCGTGGACACCGTAAATATAGTCACATTGGTCTGTGGCTTGGCTTAGAATGGGTACAGTAGCTAATCCTAAAGCACAAGCAACAATTATCGTGAATTTATTGAGTTGCATTTTTTTTCCTTTCAAATCAAATTAAATTCTTAACTAATAAAGTTAAAACATCACACTTAACTAGTTTTATTATTATTTTGATATAAATATTGTCTCTAACATATTGAAATAAAGTAGCTTCTATTGTCAGGGCACCAAAAATACTGTAAGCAATCTAAGTATTTTTCCTTTACAATGAAAGTTTATGAAATGGACAAATCAAGTTAGATCGCGAAACCACTATAGTGCCTAATTTATCCTTTTTTACTTCTAAAAACTCATCAGTGATTTTACTTTCTCCTACCTTTTATAGAGAAATTAAAGACACTATATAATTAAAGCATAAAATTCACTATAATGCATATTGTTTTATGAAAATTAATAGCAATATTTATGGTTTATTTATAACAAGAAATTTACTAGGAGAAAAAATTGAAGTTGGTTAATACTACATATGCTAAATTGTAAGTAAGCATCACCTCCTATTTTCCTCCCTCCTCATGCCAATTTTTCTGCTTTAAAAGTAATTAACCGTGAAAATTATTATGTAAACAATTACAATACGCTATACGACAAAACTCTCCCTGCTTACTCTAGGACAGATTTTATGGCACAACAAATAATCACGATTGATGCGCAAGAAGTCCCTTTTCAGGAAGGGCAAACCATCATGGATGCTGCAATGTCGGCAGGCGTGTACATTCCCCATCTTTGTCATAACCCAGAATTTAAACCTCAAGGTAGTTGCCGTCTTTGCACAGTGGAAGTGAATGGTAAACGCATGGCTGCATGTACAACTAAGGCGATACCAGGACAAGAAATACAAAATAATATATCAGCATTACAAGAAAACAGACGGGCACTAATACAAATGCTGTTTGTTGAAGGTAATCATATTTGCCCAGGTTGTCCAAAAACTGGCAACTGCCAACTTCAAGCAGTTGCCTATTACGTGGGCATGTTATCTTCCCATTATCAACATTTTTATCCCTATCGTGAATTAGATGCTTCGCATCCCAATTATGTCGTTGATTTCAACCGATGTATTTTATGTGAATTGTGTGTGCGGGCTAGTCGAGATGTGGATGGCAAAAATATTTTTGGTATCAGTGGCCGTGGCATCAAATCTCATTTGGTGATTAATTCTACTTCAGGTAAGTTAGGTGATACTGATTTCAATGTGGATGACCGTGCAGCACTCGTTTGCCCAGTCGGTGCCATTTTACGTAAGCGTCTGCGTTACACCACACCCATTGGTGAACGGCTTTACGATCAACAACCTATTAATGTCGTTGGTGATTCCACGCAACCACATGCAGGAGCAAAAAAACAATGGTAGATAAGGTACGTATTGCAACTACTTCGCTTGCAGGTTGTTTTGGCTGCCACATGTCTTTTTTAGACATCGACGAAAAATTATTGGACTTGATTGAGCTAGTAGAATTTGACCGAACACCGATTACTGATATTAAAACTTGCGGCCCTTGTGATGTGGGTTTAATTGAGGGCGGTGTGTGTAACTCACATAATGTGCATGTATTAAAAGAGTTTCGGGAAAATTGTAAAACGCTAGTAGCAGTGGGGGCTTGTGCTTTTAATGGTGGCATTCCAGCACTGCGCAACCATTATGAACTAAAAGATTGCTTAGAGGAGTCTTATATCAACGGTATAGGCATAGAAAATCCTCAAATTCCAAACGATCCAGAAGTTCCTTTGTTGCTTGATAAAGTGCATCCTGTTCACGAAGTTGTCAGTATCGACTATTTTTTACCAGGTTGTCCACCTTCTGCTGAAGCAATTTGGACATTTTTAAATGAGTTATTATCTGGTCAAGAAATTGTATTACCTTATACTGCATTGCATTACGATTAGTTCGTAATAGCTATATTAGATTGGGTTGGAACAAAAAATTTAAAATATAATTCCAGCCCATAGCAAGGCAAAGTTATGTCTCAAAAATTGAGAGAACTCTTTTAATCATCACTAATTTTATCTTCTTTGCCATGAATTAGGTCGTGTATGTTAGAACGGTGCCGCCAGATTAATAGACAACTCATGACAAAACTTATCAAAATATAATAAGGTTCTCCTGAAAACCAGTACATGAGTATTGGTGATAAAAAGGCAGCAATGAGGGCAGCAAGAGAAGAATAACCAAAAACAAAGGCGATGGTTAGCCAAATTACAAGTACTAATAATCCAACTTGCCACACCAATACAATCAACCCACCAAAAGCAGTTGCAACACCTTTCCCACCTCTAAATTCAAAGAAGATAGGATATAAGTGGCCTATAAAAACGGCAAAAGTCACACTTGCTAGAACAATGGGTATATTTGTAAATAATTTTGCAATCAATACGGCCATTACACCTTTGAGTACATCAAAACATAAGGTAAAAAAAGCAGCTTTTTTGCCACCATGCCGTAATACATTAGTTGCCCCTGGATTTTTTGAGCCTAACGTACGTGGGTCTGGTAATTTCATCAGACGGCATACAACAATGGCTGAGGAAAAAGAACCTAATAAATAAGCGATTAAAATAAGGGAACTTTCTGTCAATGACATTAATTTAAACCTATGCTTTTTCAATAGCCGTATTAATTTCTTGTAATAATATAGGAAAACGTTGCAGTGTATTAGGCAATGTTTTTGTGTCCAATGCAGTGGCTTGGAACTGCAACATGTTTCCCCAATGCTGTAAAGGTTGCCAATTATATTCGATACCTAAGAGTTTAACACGATCACCAAACGCTTCAATGTCATTAACTGTGAGTGTTTTACTCACTTCTTTCCAGGTAGTTTGACAATTTTTTTCTAAAATGGTGACTAATTTAGGTAATTTAGCCACAGTTTCTTCAGGCACTTTACCATTTAAAGGGGAATTATCTTGATTATTTTCAGAGTGCGTTGTTTCTGAGAGATGTTGATAAGCCAAATATTTGGTCAGTTCAATAACTAAATCTATTTTATTAATGGGTTTGCCTAAAAAACCATCACATAGCGTTCTCAATTCTTCCTCATATTCTTTCATTGCAGAAGCGGTAATGGCAATTACTGGAATATGTTGCAGTTCAGCAGTTTGTTTAATAATTTGAGTAGCTTTATGCCCATCCATTATCGGCATTTTCATATCCATCAAAATCACATCAGGCAGATATTGTTTAGCCAAAGCGATGACTTCTTGACCATTTTCAGCTTCAATGATCTTGAGCTGTGGATAATCTAAATACCCTTTGATTAATTCCCGATTCAATGGAATATCATCTGCCACGAGTATTTGCGCAGGCATAAATTCAATGGCGTTTAGTTCTATTTGAGTTTCACTCACTTGAGCTAGGCTATCAATTTGTTTAATTTCAATATCTGGAATCATAACATGAAATATACTTCCTTTACCTTTTTCGCTGGTAACCGTAATGATGCCGCCCATCATTTCAACTAAACGCTTTGTAATGGCTAATCCAAGCCCTGTACCACCATAAAGATCATGAAGTTGCCCTGTTTGTTGTTCAAAAGGATGGAAAATATTTTCTTGCTGTATTTTTGGAATACCAATACCAGTATCAGCAATTTCAAGAAAAAAATCAATCGAATTTGCCGTTAATTGCTTACCGTGTACTATGAGTTGTATATAACCAGACATGGTAAATTTAATTGCGTTACCAATCAGGTTTAATAAAATTTGCCGTAAACGTGTCTCATCTAAAACAACGATATTTGACAATTGAGGTGCAATTTCTATAATAAATTCCAAGCCTTTTTCTGCTAGTTTTTGAGAAAAAATATGTCTTATTTCTTTCAGAAAAATTCTTAAATCAATAGCCGTGTAATGTAATTCAAGCTTACCTGCTTCTACCTTAGAGAGATCTAGTATATCGTTAATCAAATTTAACAATGATTTACCACTAGAATAAATAGCCTCAATATATTCATGTTGTTGTTTTTCGGTGATTCGTCGACCTAAAATTTCCGCAAATCCTAAAATAGCATTCATGGGAGTACGGATTTCATGGCTCATATTGGCTAAAAATTCGCTTTTGGATTTGTTAGCAATTTCAGCGGCTTCTTTAGCTTTACGTAACTGAATTTCTCTTTCCTGAAGGGCTTTTGTACGTTCAGCAACCTGAAGCTCTAAGTTTTGATTATAAGTTTTTAATAAGCGTTCTGCATTATGTAGTTGGGAGATGAGTTCTTGGTTTTCTTCTAAAATGGAAGCTTGTTCACGATTTTTTTTCTCTAAATCGCGATTCATTTGTTGCAAACGAGTATTTTGTTGAGTTAACTGTTTATCTTGTAAATAGCTACGTACTGCTTCTTTAACTGTTAACTTGAGGTCTTCAGGCTCCCAAGGTTTAGAAATATATCGGTATAGCTTTGCATTATTAACCGCATTACCAATGGCTTCAATGCTTGCTTGACCTGTGAGCATGATTTTTAAAGTGTTGGGGGAAACCTCATGTACACGTTGTAATAACTCATCTCCTTTAATATCAGGCATCACATAATCAGAAATGATGAGTGGAATTTCATAACCTTCTTCTTGCAATTCATCAATGAGTTCAAGCGCTTCTTTGCCACCTTCAGCAACTTCAACTAGAAAGTCATCGCCAAGTGCTTTGGTCAATTCCATTTTTAAACTGTTGAGAATGGTGTATTCATCATCAACACAAATAACAACTAGCTTATTATCCATAACTTCAATAATTTTTTGTAAAATGCATTATTTATAAAGTACCACTGGTGAATTATTCAAAAATAACGTTTTAACCACAGACATAACTATGTCAGGAATTTTAATTTTCTAAATGTAAAACTGGAAAAACTTGTTGACAGAACTAAAATTACTTTACAATTTCCCCTCAATATACTCACCTTTAAATACTTTCACAAATGATTATTTTAAGTAAGCATACATAGGAAATTCTCTTATTTTCAATTTATAAAGGCGATTCACCCCATAGCAATCACCCTATTAAATATGAAAATATATAATTTTTCAAATTGTTTTCACCTTGTTTTTATGTTGTTGCTTGATGACAGTTTTTCTTTGTAGATTTCTACTTATAAATTTGTTATGCTTTTTTTTACCATTTAAATTTTTTTAACCAAAATAGTTGTAATTCAAACTAAGGAGAAAGTATGACTAAGCTAACTTTAATGGGTCTAGCAGTAGCTGGTAGTTTAACAATGGGTAGCGCATTTGCTAGTGATTTGAGTCCTGGTGATGATTTTGCTGCATTTAAAGAATACACCAAAGGCTTTATGCCTCCTTGCACCATCTGTCATGCACTTGATAAAAAAATGATTGGTCCTTCTTATCAAGACGTTGCTGCAAAACATAAAGGTGAAGAAGGCGCTGTTGACGTGATTGCCGCAAAAATAATGAAAGGCAACGTTGGTGGTGAAATCGTTTATGGTGGTACCGCTATGCCTCCAAATGCGATGGTTAAAGAAGATGCTGCTAAGACAATTGCCGCCTGGGTGCTTTCTTTAGGTGCTGAACAAGCAGGTATGGAAGGCATGAGTGGTATGGATAGCATGGGTATGGATAGCATGAAATAATAGCAATTCATATTGCTATGTTTTCTTATTCCCTTTGGATAAAGACAAGGATGCCTGCATCTTTTCCAAAGGGAACCTTTTAACCTTGGAATAGGTTCCTACCATGCTTGAAGACTTACGCACCCACCTACAAGAAGAATTACGCATTCCCGAGATTTATGCCGACCGGTGTGTACATTCCTTAATTGAAACATCCTCGTGTCAAGATTGTGTGGATAGTTGTCCTCAACAAGCTTGGATACTCAGTGATGAAAGTTTAGGTATTAATACTGAAGCGTGTGATGGCTGTGGTTTATGTGCACCAGCTTGTCTTCAAGGCGCTATTTTACATCCACATGAACCTTTGATTCGCCAACTGGGTGAACACTTAATTGCTTTTGTCGCTTGCCAGAAAACACCGTTGACTGGTGATGGTGTGATGCCCTGTATCCATGCATTAGGGGTTCATGATTTATTAAAACTTTATCAACAAGATGTCCATGGTTTAGTGATTGCCACTGATACCTGCAGTGAATGTGAACAATATTCAAAAAATAATTTACAAAATGCGTTAAATTTAGTCAATCGTGCATTAACTCAACGTCAAGTAGCCACTTTCTTATTACG
This sequence comes from Thiotrichaceae bacterium, assembly GCA_016745055.1. Taxonomy (GTDB): domain Bacteria; phylum Pseudomonadota; class Gammaproteobacteria; order Beggiatoales; family Beggiatoaceae; genus JADGDF01. The sequence continues at coordinate 11,454 of JADGDF010000009.1, forward strand.
TGAAGTCCCCAGTGATTCTTGGGATCAGCAACGTCAGCAAACGAAAGACCCCGTGGCAGAAAATCAAATTGATCGACGCCATTTTTTTAGACAAACACTACAAACGACAGCGCGAGAAGCGTTAAAATTAAAAGGTTTATTACCGCAAGATAAAGAAAAATTTATTCCACCTGGGCTATTATTACCTGAAACTGAAAAAGCTTACAATTTACCCTATGTGCCAGAAATTGATGCTGAACAATGTGATGGTTGTGAAGGCTGTTTAAATATTTGTCCCCATCATGCCTTATTATTTGATAAAAAGAACAAACGATATGTTATTGCAGCTCAAAGATGTACCGGTTGCCAGGTGTGTGTAGACGTTTGCAAACCAAAAGCGATTCAAGTTAAAACTTGGGAAACACCCGCCCAATTTACCATTGATTTACATCATGGACGTTGCAAACGCTGTGGGGTTTATTTTTATCGACCAGAAATGCACCAAGCAAACCAAAATTTATGTCATATTTGTGATAAAGTAAATCATCATCATAATTTATATCAAATTTTCGAGTAAAAATTGCCTGTAACTTAAAAAAATTTGTTAAACTTCCCACATAACTTTTGTCATTCCTGAATATTTGATTAAATTGGTATAATCCTTGACCAATTGGCTCACCAATGGTGGCATGCCTGTTGTCAGAGAAATATTGTTGATTTAGATGTACCCTCACTCAGTGCCTAAAAATGCGTGGCAAAAAATGGTATGGGCAAAGGTAAATCATGCTCAGGGTTGTGACTTTAAAAAGTTTGAACAATAAAAGTTATCAACTTTTGCCAAAATAAATCATATCATGTTTGATTTTTTGCTAATATTTCAGTTGACTGCCAAAAAAAATTAATTGACTTATGTTATTGATGATAGACAATTATGACTCCTTCACCTACAATTTAGTTCAATACTTTGGTGAGTTAAAGGTAAAAGTCAGTGTCTTCCAAAATGACAAAATTACTGTAAAAGAAATTGAAAATTTACATCCTGACTGTATTGTTGTTTCACCTGGGCCATGTACGCCTCATGAAGCAGGAATTTCTATTAAAGCCATTCAAGCTTTTGCAGGTAAGATTCCTTTGTTAGGCGTGTGTTTGGGACATCAAAGTATTGGTCAAGCATTTGGAGGAAAGATTATTCATGCGAACCAAATTATGCATGGTAAAACTTCATTGATTTACCACAATAACCAATCAGTTTTTAAAAATTTGGATAATCCGTTTGAAGCAACACGCTATCATTCTTTGGTCGTTGACAAAACTTGTTTGCCTGATTGTTTAGAGATAACAGCTTGGACAGAAACATCAACCGGTAAAGTCGATGAAATTATGGGTCTACGACATAAAACATTTGTAATTGAGGGTGTTCAGTTTCATCCTGAATCAATTTTAACCCAATATGGATATGATTTATTAGCTAATTTTCTGGCAGTACATTCATAATTTTACAAAAATAATCATTATAGTGACCTGCAGATGTGCTAATCTTTAAGTATTTCTAGATTTTGGTAACTCTCAGGTGTGTTGTTATTCTGTAAGACCATTGGATATTGTTTAATAAATATTATTCCTAATTAAGTGATCTCTAATCAAATACAAGCAAGAATAACAAATTTTTTATGACATATTTAAGTAGCATAGCTATTTTAAACAAATTTAGCTAAGCACTAACTCGTTTCATACGATAACAAAAATCCTAATTATTTAACAAAAATTTAAGTGTGTGAGTCATGGCAGTTTCACCTTCTGAAATCGTTCTTACCGGTTTAGCACGTAAGCTTGTTGCAGATGGCATTTTAGGTGAAGAACAAGCGCGAAAAGCGTTTGTTGAATCCTTAAAAAAACCCCCATTTGTAACTTATGTTGTAGAAAATGGACTTGCAAGTGCAAGAGACGTTGCGCATGCAGCAGCGGAAGAATTTGGCATTCCACTGGTTGACATTGAAAGTATTGATCTCAATCCTGACATTATTAAACTGGTTGATAAAAATTTAATAGAAAGACATCGTGCCCTACCGATTTATCAGCGTGGTAAACGCTTATATGTAGCCGTTTCTGACCCCACAAATTTACCCGCCTTAGATGATATAAAATTTCATACTAAAATGAACACTGAAGCTATCCTTGTTGAAGAGGATAAGCTTGGTAAAGTCATTGAACGAGCACTTGAAGTTTTTGATAATAGCTTAAAAGGACTAGATTTTGAGGAAGGGCTAGATAACCTGGATTTTGCAGGTGATGATAAAGATAAAAAGGAAGAGGAAGAAGAAGATAAGGAAAATGAAGCACCTATCGTTAGATTTGTTAATGCTATGTTATTCAAAGCCATTAAGATGGGTGCATCTGACTTACATTTTGAGGCTTATGAAAAATTCTATCGCGTGAGATTTCGTGTTGATGGGATGTTGAGAATCATGGAAACTTTGCCTCCTACGGTAAATCGAAAATTATCTGCCCGTATTAAAGTTATGTCCCGCTTAGATGTATCAGAAAGAAGAGTCCCGCAAGATGGTCGTATTAAACTTAAACTTTCTCCTACAAAATCAATTGATTTTCGAGTGAGTACAATGCCTACCTTGTTTGGCGAAAAAATCGTTATGCGGATTTTAGACTCTTCTGCTGCAAACTTGGACATTGATAAACTGGGCTATGAACCAGAACAGAAAAATAGTTATCTTGAAGCACTTTCAAACCCTTATGGTATGGTATTAGTCACAGGACCAACGGGGAGTGGCAAAACTGTCTCGCTTTACACGGGTATTTATATTTTAAACACAGAAGGCGTAAATATTTCAACAGCAGAAGATCCGGTTGAAATTAATTTACCTGGGGTTAATCAGGTACAAATTGATGAAAAAACGGGCATGACTTTCGCCAAAGCATTGAAAGCCTTTTTACGTCAGGACCCTGACATTATTCTTGTGGGCGAAATTCGAGATTTAGAAACAGGAGGCATTGCCATTAAAGCAGCCTCTACAGGGCATATGGTAATGTCCACTTTACATACCAATGATGCGCCACAAACACTGACACGTATGATTGATATGGGTATTCCGCCTTTTGCAATTGCAACTGCGGTTAATCTTATTATGGCGCAACGTTTATGTCGACGTTTGTGCGCCAGTTGTAAACAACTTATTGATGTGCCTGAAAATGCACTATTGGAAGAAGGTTTTACCAAAGAAGAGATTAATGGTGATCCAGATAAAGGCATGGAACCTATTAAACTCTATACTACAAAAAAAGATGGCTGTGAGAAATGTGGAAACCTGGGTTACAAGGGGCGGGTTGGCGTTTATCAGGTGATGCCCATGTCAGAAGAAATGCGACGTTTGATTATGTCTGGTTCCAATGCCATTCAACTCGCGGATCAAGCACGAAAAGAAGATATTTGGGACTTACGTCGCTCAGGGCTAAAAAAAGCACGAGATGGTTTAACTTCCTTAGAGGAAGTCAACCGTGTTGTATCTAAGGATTAGAGAGGTATCCAATAATGGCTGCAAAAGTACAAGATGCCATATTCATTTATGAATACAAAGACAAAACCTCGGGCAAAAAGCTCAAAGGTGAAATTACGGCTAAAAGTGAAGCTTTAGCCAAAGCCGCTTTACGTAAAAAAGGTGTTACAACTTCCAAAGTTAAAAAGAAACCCAAAGCTTTGTTTGGCGGTGGAGGCAAGGCTATTCAAGCCTCTGACATTGCGCTTTTTGCACGCCAAATGACAACCATGATGGAATCAGGGGTACCGCTTATTCAATCCTTTGAAATTGTGGGTGAAGGTCATGAAAATCCCAGAATGCAAAAACTCATTTTGGATATTAAAGCCCATGTTGAAGCGGGTGGTACTTTCGCAGATGCCCTACGACAACATCCTGATCAATTTGATGCATTATTTTGTAATCTTGTTGAAGCGGGTGAACAAGCCGGTATTTTAGAATCTTTACTCAATAAAGTAGCGCTTTACAAAGAAAAAAGTGAAGGTATTAAAAAGAAAATTAAAGGTGCTTTAAGTTATCCTATTGCAATTCTTTCCGTTGCTATGATTGTCAGCGCTATTCTACTCATTTTTGTTGTGCCTGTTTTTGCTGATATGTTTGAAAGTTTTGGCGGTAATTTACCTGCACTCACCCAGGTGGTTGTTAATTTATCAGATTTTATGCAAGCTAACTGGTTTTATGTATTGGCTGGAATTGTTTCTTTTGTTTTTACATTTAAACAGCTTAACAAGCGATCAATCAAATTTAACCAAACCATGCAACGTATTTCCTTAAAACTACCCGTTTTTGGTCAATTAATTTATTTAGGGGCTGTTGCACGTTTTGCTAGAACACTCTCTACCATGTTTGCAGCAGGAACACCTTTGGTTGAGGCGATGGATTCTGTAGCAGGTGCCACAGGTAATATTGTTTTTTTTGAAGCCACGATGGAAATGAAGCAAAAAATTTCGACCGGTGAAAGTTTAGCCCAAAGTTTACGTAACGCTCAATGGTTGGGTAAACCCCTTTGGCCAAACATGGTCGTGCAAATGGTACAGATTGGGGAAGAATCTGGGGCAATTGATAAGATGTTAGCAAAAGTAGCCGACTATTATGAAGAAGAAGTTGATGCGATTGTTGAAAAAGTCAGTTCTATGATGGAGCCCATGATTATGGCCTTTTTAGGGGTGGTCATTGGTGGTTTGGTACTTGCTATGTATATGCCTATCTTCAAAATGGGTGAAGTTATTTAGATGGCTGATTTAAAAATAATTTTCACACTTTATCCAGAGCTACTGTTACTATTTATAGGTTTTTTAGGCCTAATTATCGGTAGTTTTTTAAATGTCGTTATTCACCGCTTACCAACGATGATGATGCGTGAATGGCGACAACAATGTGCTGAACTGCTTAATATTCCTTGCGATACTCAAAAAACAGTCTTTAACCTTATTGTACCTCGTTCTCGGTGTCCACATTGCAGACATTTGATTGCTGCTTGGGAAAATATCCCTATCTTGAGTTATTTATGGCAAAAAGGTCATTGTACTGCTTGTCAGCAAAAAATAGCTTGGCGTTATCCCATCGTAGAACTTGTCAGTGCTTTACTTGCGATTATAGTTGCCTGGCATTTTGGTTTAAGTTGGCAACTTGCTGCTGCGCTGATTTTTACCTGGGCTTTACTCGCTGCCAGCGTCATTGATATTGATCACCAATTATTACCTGATGATATTGTTTTGCCTTTACTGTGGTTAGGAATTGTTTGTAATTTATTTGGTTTGTATACTACTTTGCCAGAAAGTATACTCGGTGCGATCGTGGGCTATTTGAGTTTATGGTCAGTTTATTGGTTATTTAAACTCGTCACTGGTAAAGAAGGTATGGGGTATGGTGATTTCAAACTCCTTGCTGCTATTGGTGCTTGGGGTGGTTGGCAAATTTTACCCGTTGTTATTTTTACCTCTTCAATTGTTGGCGCAGTTGTCGGCGTGAGTTTGATGCTTTTCCAAAACAGAGATAAAAACATTCCCATTCCTTTTGGTCCATATCTCGCGTGTGCTGGTTGGATAGGATTATTGTGGGGTAATGAATTAATGCAAGCTTACTTAAACTGGCATATTGTGTGACATGACCTTTAAAGTTGGAGTAACTGGTGGTATTGCTTGTGGGAAGACTACTGTTACTCAACTGTTTTCTCAAAAAGGCGTGCCCATTATTGACGCAGATGTCATTTCACATGAATTAGTTCAGCCAGACCAACCTGCACTTAACCAAATTGTAGCAACGTTTGGTCAACACCTTCTCAACAACGATAATAGCTTAAATCGCGCAAAATTACGTCAACAAGTATTTGCAGATTCTAAACAGCGTCAACAACTAGAAAATATTTTACATCCTTTAATTCGGCAAAGCATGATTGAACGGGTAAAAAACGTCACCTTTGCTTATTGTATCCTTAGTATTCCTCTGTTAATAGAAACACAACAACAATCACTTGTAGATCACATTTTAATCGTAGATTGTTTGCCTGCTACTCAAAAAAATCGTTTACAGCAACGTAATCAATTGGAAGAAGTGGAAATCGCTCGAATATTATCGGCTCAGGTTGAACGAATTGAACGCTTAAAAGTGGCGCAGGATATTATTGATAATGAAATTAGTTTAGAAAATTTGGCAAAACGAGTGGACGAACTCCATCAAAAATATTTAGCCATTGCAGGTCGTTAACGCGATTACATTTGATTACCAGTTTGATAGGTCAACCTGCTTAGGAACAGGAATTAAATAACATCCATCAGTTTTCAATCAGACCTGGCAGGTTTTTAAAACCTGCCAGGTCTTGTTTCTGATTTTATTTAGTTCCCGTTCCTTAACAAGATAAATCTTGCTACCCTCGAAGAAATAACTGTTGATTTATCAAAGTATAAATCCAAACAGGATTTGTTGATGGAATATATAGTTAGAGATGGCATTCCACTAAGATTTTTTTAATTGGCGTCGATATTTTACAAAATTATCACGATTATTAAAATGCATAAATGGATTCGTTGCTAATTGCTCTCTAATCGTACTGGTCGGTGTTTTACCATAATTATGCCCTGGATAAATTAATATTTCAGGGGGAAATTGTGCTAATTTTTTTAAGCTATAATATAGTTGCGCAGGATCACCGCCTCTTAAGTCGCATCGGCCACAACCGCTGACAAATAAAGTATCTCCAGTAATAAGGTGTTCACCCAAGTCATAGCAGACCGACCCTGGTGTATGGCCCGGCATATGCCAAACTTTAATTTTCGTATTGCCTAGTAAAATCGTATCATTATCTTCATGTAAAACCACATTATCACTTAGTTTACACTCAATAAATTCCGCTTCTTGCTTTGAAATATGTACCTGTGCATCCCAGTCCTTGAGCAGCGGTGTTAAGCCATTTAAATGATCGTAGTGCGTATGGGTGAGTAATACATCTGTAATTTGTAATTGCTGTTGGCGTGCTGTTTGTGTTAGTTCACCAACATTCCAAGCAGGATCAACGACTGCTGCACGCTGTGTTTGATGGTCATGGATTAAGTAGATAAAATTATCCATTGGCCCTAGTTCAAAAGTGATTATCGAAAAAGTTTGCTTGGTCATGTCAGCTATCCCTTATTTAATACGTATATGGTGCATAGATCAATACATTACTTTTCACGCGAAATATATTCTACCTGTCATTATCCTGCATTTTTACGTAAAATGGTACAAGAAACAAAGTAGCCATTTAAATCGTAAAAATTAAGCAAACAGCGAGTTAATAATTTTTCCAAAATAAACCAAATAATGAGGAGGTCATCGTTGAAACCTGTTAAAGTTGGTATCCTGGGTTTAGGTACTGTAGGCGGTGGTACGGTACATATTTTACAACGCAATGCTGAAGAAATTGCCCGTCGTGCCGGACGTGGTATTGTGGTGACACACGCTTGTGCTAAAGAAATTAAAAAACAAGTCGAATTTAGCACTGACGATATTGTGTTGACTCAACAGCTCAATGATGTTGTGACCGATCCTGAAATTGATGTTATTGTTGAATTACTGGGTGGCACAACGTTGGCCAGGGAAATGACCTTGCTAGCCATTGAAAATGGTAAACATGTAGTGACAGCCAATAAAGCGTTAATTGGCACACATGGGAATGAAATTTTTAAAGCCGCGCAAGAAAAAGGCGTCATGGTCGCTTTTGAAGCGGCTGTTGCTGGTGGTATTCCAATTATCAAAGTGACCCGCGAAGGTTTGGCTGCCAACAAAATTAATTGGTTAGCCGGCATTATTAATGGTACCAGTAATTTCATCCTGACTGAAATGCGTGACAAAGGCAGTGAATTCAATGATGTCCTGAAAGAAGCGCAAGACTTAGGTTATGCTGAAGCCAATCCTGAATTTGACATTGAAGGGATTGATGCGGCGCATAAATTAACCATTTTAGCATCGCTAAGTTTTGGCATCCCCTTGCAATACGATAAAGTTTATGTGGAAGGAATTACCAAAATTACGCCTAAAGATGTGCAATACGCAGATGAACTAGGTTATCGCATCAAACACTTGGGCATTGCGAAGCGCACTGAAAAAGGTATTGAAATGCGGGTACACCCCACTTTTGTACCCCATAAACGTTTATTAGCCAACGTTGATGGTGTGATGAATGCAGTACTGGTGAATGGTGATATGGTGGGTAATACCTTACATTATGGCGCCGGTGCAGGGGCATTACCCACAGGTTCTGCCATTGTTGCTGATTTAGTCGATGTTGTGCGAGCATTAACCACTGATCCAGGCAATCGTGTACCACATTTGGCCTTTCAACCTAATACTTTATCTGATATTCCAATATTATCCATTGATGAAGTGGAAACCGCCTATTATTTACGCATGAATGTGCTTGATAAATTGGGTGTGTTAGCACAAGTGACTAATATTTTAAGTCAAAACAATATTAGTATTGAGGCCGTGCTACAAAAAGAACCACGTGATGAACATGCTGAAATTGTTTTGCTGACCCATACCGTATTGGAAAAACAAGTGAATGTAGCCATTCAAGCGATTGAACAGTTAGGAGGTATTGAAGGCAGCGTTACCCGAATGCGTTTGGAAACTTTGTAAAAATCAGGGTAATTCTAAATTGGCCTTTAATCATCTCCAGCCCCTTTTTTGGCATTTTTTTATGAAAAGGGGCTGGGAATTGTTATAAATCAGTTCTCCCACAAATGAAATAGTGGATTTTCTGAAGTCCCTATTTTAGAAAAACTTAATTTGAATTCAATACCATGCTTTCTATCACACCAAAAAAAAAATACATCCAAACCTACTATCAAGAACTTAAAGAATTTGACCGTTTAGGACAAGCTCATGAAGGCACTGTCAAAATTGCGTTTCAACATATTTTAGAAAATATTGCTAAACAAGCAAAATGGGTACTCACGCAAGAAAATACCTTAAAACGAGGTGAAAAGAAGATTCGTTTAGATGGCGTATTCTTTGACCAAGCTAATTTGCCTCGTGGTTATTGGGAAGCAAAAGACTCCAAAGATGATTTAAGCAAGGAAGTTCAAAAGAAACTATATATTAATAATTATCCAAACGATAACATTTTATTTCAGGCCCCTGATCGTGCAATTCTCTACCAAAATGGACGTGAAATTTTAGATTTATCTTTAACTGAACCCGCGAATCTAGTTGAAATTTTGGATAAGTTTTTTAATTTCCAACGCCCTGAATATGAACGCTGGGATTTGGCTGCGGTTGAATTTAAAAGTCGGGTACCAGAGTTAGCACAACAGGTATTAGCGCTAATTCAATCCGCTCGACTGGATGATAAACCGTTTAAAAAAGCATTTAAAAGTTTTGCTGATCAATGTCGACAAGCGATAAACCCTAATTTGGCAGATGCCGCCATTGAAGAAATGTTGATTCAACATTTGTTGACTGAGCGAATTTTTCGATGCATTTTTAATCATCCTGACTTCGCCAAACGTAATATTATTGCCCGTGAAATTGAAAATGTCATTGATAAACTCACAGCAAAATCATTTAATCGCGATGCTTTTTTTGAGGAACTGAAATATTTTTATAAAGCATTAGAGGATGTGGCAGCAACCATTGATGAATACAGCTATAAACAGTATTTTTTGAATACCATTTATGAGCAATTTTTTCAGGGTTTTTCCGTTAAAGTTGCGGATACGCATGGGATTGTGTATACCCCACAATCTATCGTCGATTTCATGGTTAAATCAGTAAATGAAATTTTAGATAAAGAATTTGGCAAGTCGTTGGCAAGTAAAGATGTGCACATCCTTGATCCGTTTGTGGGAACAGGGAATTTTATCGTGCGGATTATGCGAGAGATTGCTGCTAAAAGTCGAATGGATTTGCGCTATAAGTATAAAAGTGAGTTGCATTGCAATGAGGTGATGTTGTTACCTTATTACATTGCGTCTATGAATATTGAACATGAGTTTTTGGATTTAATGGGCAAATATCACCCCTATGAAGGGATTTGTTTAGCCGATACCTTTGAGTTAGCTGAGGGGATACAATCTGAGATGTTTGCGCCAGAAAATACGGAACGGGTGAAAAAACAGCAAAAAACTGACTTTTTTGTGATTATTGGTAATCCGCCTTATAACGCCGGACAAATCAATGAGAATGACAACAACAAGAATCGCAAGTATAAAGTGATTGATGAGCGAGTGAAGGAAACTTATAGTAATGATTCCAACGCAACTTTGAGAAGTTCATTGTTTGATCCGTATGTAAAGGCAATTCGTTGGGCATCGGATCGAATTGGGGAGGAAGGGATTGTCGCTTTTGTGACGAATAATAGCTTTTTAGACGGTATTGCTTTTGATGGTATGCGTCAGCATTTAGGGCAGGATTTTTCTAAAATTTACCACATTAATCTCAAAGGCAATGCACGTACTTCTGGTGAACGTCGCCGTCAAGAAAGCGGGAATATTTTTGATGATACTATTCGCGTCAGTGTCGGTATTACATTTTTCATTAAAAATAAAGTTTCAACAATGCAAGATGCTGAAATTTGGCTTTATTCAATTGATGATTATGTAAAATCACTTGAAAAGCAAGAATTTTTGAGGCACGCCAAAAGTTATAGCAACATTCAAATGCAGAAAGTGGCAATTGATAAAAAATACACTTGGTTAACTGAGAGTGAGCATTTGGAATTTGAGCAGTTTTTACCATTAGGGAATAAAAAATCGAATGAGGATGAGGTTGTTTTTAAAGCTTATGGACGTGGTGTGCTGAGTAATGGTGATGCTTATGTTTATAATTCAAATCCTCATTCTCTCATTCTATTAGCTCAAAATATGGTTCAAAATTATCAATCCGAACAATCTCGTTGGTTGGATAGTGAACAACCCAAACCGTTAGAAGATTTTTTGCAAATAGATGAGGGACGATTAAAATGGGTTCGTAATACTAAACGTCACCTAATGCGTGGTAGTCAGGTGGCATTTGACGAAAAGAAAATTCGTATTTCTTTATATCGCCCCTTTTACAAACAGCACTATTATTTTGAGCAAATTTTTAATGAAGATATTTACCAATTTCCAAAAATATTTCCCACTCCCATCACTAAAAAAGAAAATCAGGTAATTTGTGTTAGTGCAGTTGGTAGTAGTAAATCTTTCCATTGTTTAATTGTCAATGTTATTCCTGACTTACATTTGACTGGTGATTCCCAATGTTTCCCTTTTTACACTTACAACGAAGATGGCACCAATCGCACAGAAAACATTACTGACTGGGTATTAAAGCACTACCAAAAGCATTATAAAGATAAGAAAATCACTAAATGGGCGATATTTTACTATGTTTATGGCTTATTACATCATCCTGGTTACTGTGAAAAGTATGTTGCCAACCTAAAACGAGAACTACCGCGTTTACCGATGGCAACTGACTTTTGGGCCTTCTCAAAAGCAGGCGAAAAACTCGCTGACTTACATCTCAACTACGAACAAGCCAAACTCTATCCGCTTAAGATGATTGAACATCCAAAAATCCCATTCAGTTTCAAAGTCGAAAAAATGAGATTATCTAAAGACAAACGGCAATTGAAATACAACGATTTTCTGACATTAGAGGGAATACCCGATCGCGTGTTTGAATATAAATTAGGCAATCGTTCAGCGCTGGATTGGATAATTGATCAATATCGTGTCAAAGTTGACAAACGGAGTGGAATTATTAACGATCCAAACCAGCCGGACAATGAAGAATATATTTTAGAACTAGTAAAGAAAGTGATTACCGTCAGTTTAGAAACTCTGGATGTAATAGAAACACTACCCAATTGGAAAAATTGAATGCCGTAATTTTTATATTTATCCAAACTAAACAAGGTTTGTAGCTCATCATGACGGTGTGATTATAGAAAATACCATTGAATATGATTTTGAGTTAGTCATGATGATTTCTTTCAAGACACGCATAATTTTTGTAAAATGACTTTCTAAACTAATTTGCTAACTTAAGGTTTTTAACGATGTCTGAAACACTTGCCTCTTCTTTTCGCCAGCACTTTAAAGGCATGTTTAGCGGTATTTTACAATGGCAGCAACTTGATGAATTGTGGGAAACAGTAAAAATTGAACCAACAGGATGGTATATTTATCCCGTGGATGAAACAATTCCGCAAACCCCGGTTAATACGAATACATTACAACAATTTATCGTTGATACGGATACTTTGTTGCGTCAAGAACATAATTATGACTACTGCGGTATTGTCTATGTTGATAATAAAATAAAACCGAGTATGATTAAAATTTTTGATCCCAATCGTTTAGGCTCTGTTTGTGGCTCCTCCGGCTCTGTGGTATTACCTCGCTGGGTATTAAGCCGCATTCCGCCTGAAGCTTTAGTCGATAAACCTACTGAGCCATTGGGCTATAAACGTTTGTGGAATTCTCTGTTCTCAATCAAATCATCAAAAAACTAAGGTGCAAGGTTTAAATATATTATTCACTTGGCCACCCCGTTGTATACATACTATTTTTCTTTGCCAATACCATTTACTTAAACTTTTAATTAATTAAGGATATTTATGTCACAAGCTTTAATTTGTGGTTCATTTGCGTTTGATACCATTATGGTCTTTAACGATAAATTTAAACACCATATTTTGCCCGATCAAGTTCATATGCTCAACGTGTCTTTTATGGTGCCTGATATGCGGCGTGAATTTGGTGGATGCGCAGGCAATATTGCTTATAGTTTAAAACTGTTAGGCGGCAATGCATTACCCATGGGAACAATCGGTGTTGACTTTGACCCTTACTCTAAATGGATGCAAGAATGTGATATTCCTCAAACCCATTTAACGACAGTTGAACACACCTACACGGGCCAAGCTTTTATTACCACTGATATGGATGATAATCAGATTACTGCTTTTCATCCAGGTGCAATGTCATTTTCTCACTACAATAAAGTTAATGATGCTAAAAATGTGAGCATTGGTATCATTTCCCCAGATGGGCGCGATGGTATGATTCAACATGCAGAACAATTTGCCCAAGCCGGCATTCCTTTTGTTTTTGACCCAGGTCAGGGCATTCCTATGTTTGGTAAAGAAGATTTTCTGAAGTTTTACGAACAAGCAACCTGGGTTGTTGCCAATGATTATGAATGGCAAATGATGCATGAACGGACTAATTTAACCGCAGAACAGGTAGCACAACAGGTTAAAGCAACCATTGTGACTAAAGGGGCTGAGGGTGCCACTGTATATACAGCAGACAACACCTATGAAATTCCTTGTGCAAAGGCACATCATATCAATGATCCAACAGGATGTGGGGATGCTTTTCGTTCTGGCTTGCTTTATGGCCTCATGAACAATTTGGATTGGGAAACTACGGGTAAAATAGCTTCACTCATGGGTGCAATTAACGTAGAGTATCATGGTACCCAAAACCATAAAATAACTCAGGCCGAATTTAAACAACGTTTTCAAGAAAGTTTTGGCATTGAGTTAACTTTGTAAAAACAGTAAACGTATAAGATTTATCTTGTTATACTCTTGCACGTCAAAACCAAAACTCTTATTTTGCCGCGTGGCACACGGCAAAATAAAAACCTATAAGCACTGCTGAATTTTGATTAGTCTTGTTGTATACATAGGCAACTAAAGCTTGCCTTTTTTAAGTTAAAAATACAGGAGTGCAAGATTTATCTTGCTACATAAACAACCTAAAATTTGCACGCTTTACTGATAATTGTTTTTACAGATGGACCAATATGACCTAACGCTGTTCACCAAAGGGTAGGATAACTTGTACCCACTACTTATTTAGGAAATATTTTCATGTCAGCATTAATCTGTGGTTCTTTAGCTTACGACACAATTATGGTGTTTAACGATAAATTTAAAAACCATTTAAAACCTTCAGAAAGTGCTGAAGAACCTTTAGATGTTTACTTTAATGTACCTGATTTGCGCCGACAATTTGGTGGCAGCGCTGGTAATATTGCCTATAATTTGAAAATGATGGGAGAATCCCCTCTTTTGGTAGCAACTGTCGGTCATGATGCAGCTCACTACGAAGAATGGCTAGACAGCCACAGTATTCGTCGAGATTATCTCTATCACGTTGAACATAGTTTTACCGCTCAAGCATTCATCAACATTGATATGGATGACAATCACATGACAGCATTTCATCCAGGTGCAATGAATTTTTCAGCGTATAGTCAACTGTGGAAAGCTGCGCAAGAAGCAACATTGGGCACAATATCCTCGGACAGTACTGAAGGTATGGTTGCACATGCTTTGCAATTTGTTGAAACAGGCGTACCATTTGTTTTTGACCCTGGATATGTCACCTTTGATTTTGATGGTGATGAACTACTCAAATTTATTGAGCAAGCTAACTGGATTTTAGTCAATAAAAAAGAATGGCAGTATATGCAGCGAGCAACAGGATTAACCCCTGAACAAGTGGGTCAACGAGTACAAGCCCTTATTGTGACCTTAGATGCTCAAGGAGCTTTGATTTACGCAGAAGATACTCGTTATCAAATTCCTGCTGCCAAAGCTAGAGCCATCAATGATCCTTCTGGGTGTGGGGATGCTTTTTGTGCAGGTTTATTGTACGGCTTACTCAAAGATATAGACTGGGAAACAACTGGCCGCATCGCATCACTCATGGGGGCAATCAAAGTAGAACATCATGGTTCACAAAACCATGCCTTTAACATTGAAACATTTAAAGCTAAATTTAAGAAAAATTTTGGCTATGCGCTTATTATATAAATTATCTTAGGGCATACTTGCGCAGTAATCAATCTCCTTAATTCTTGTAACCAGTGTTGTAAACCCTCAATAAAGACTGCTCTTGAGAAATCAGAATAAATCGACTAGCTTGGTGTTTGTCGTGATAACAAATTTAATCACGTTGTCGCCACTTCACAGGCTCATGTTTTCAACGGCAAAGTCCCAAAGTTTAGTGCCAACTGAAATGCCAGCGAGTTTTACTTGAATTTGTTGGTTGGTTGATGTGTTCATGTGAGTTTTCCTCATCGTTTTGTATTGGCAGCCAGGTAGGGTGCGTCTTACGCACCTTGATTTTGTGTGAATTAGAATGGCAAGGTTGGCATAACGTCACCAAATCCATTATCTTTTCCCTGCCAAAGCGTTTATAAGTCAGGCGATATACCTGAAATTTTGTACTCTCGCCGCATACTTTGCAGTGATACCCATCTCTCTGAAGCACTTGCGTTCTTACTATTTGCCAACTTTTGGAGCGCAAATAACTCTTGTATTTCTTACTGCGTTTTTTGCTTCGCCAGCTTTTAAAAGTACGAGAAACGTTTTTCTTTCCATTCTATATCCAAGTTATTAGTTGGGTTATGGAACTTCCTATCAATGTTAGAAATCCTTGAACATTATTCATTAGATGATTTGCACGCAATGCGTGATGAACTACTTTTGGTATCGCCTCTGTTAGCTAAATTTACAGCAGGGTTGTGACTTGTGTAGATACCTTTGGTTTGTAACTTGACCCGAATGTTTTGAACATGTTTAGTATTGCCCAGAATGTTAGGGTGCAGGCAAGTAGGTTGGGTTAGAGAAGTGTAACTCAACTTTTCCTCTGACTCTACAGTAGTCCACCAACTATTTTGATCTGGTAAGTCTACGTAACATCTGCTACTTAAAATATCTTCACAGAATATTCATAACAATATAAATTGATCATTATTTAGATGATAGGTGCTGTTCCTAGTGTTACATCGGTATTAATTTGTATACTTGGCACTTTAGGTACCTTTTGAATATCCCAATGTTGAATTGCCCAATCCCAAAATGTTTGTAAATTAACTTGAGTAAGTTCAGGTGGTATGGCTTGCCCTAATAGAGAGAAGACTTGGACTAATAATGGTACAGGCGGCAAATGATCAATTGGTGGTGCAAAAGTTTGTTTGCTGAGTTTGTGAGCATATTCGTTGAGAATAACGGGAAAATGCGTATAGTTAGGGGTAGGACAATTGAGCAATTGTTGTAAATAAATTTGTCTTAACGTTGTGTCTAATAAATCAGCACCCCGAGCAATATGGGTGATATTTTGCCTTGCATCATCTGCCACAACAACGAGTTGATAAGCAAACAATCCATCAGAGCGTTTGATAATAAAATCGCCCACTTCGGTTTCTAAACACCCAGAAAACTTCCCTTGAATTTCATCCTCAAAGCTAAGAGGGTTTACATCTGTTCTAACTCGCCAGGCATAACGTTTTTCATCTTTTAATACCCGTTGACGGCAATGGCCATGATAAATTTTGCCCGCTATTTGTTTTCGAGAGCAGGTACAAGGATAAACCAGTTGTTTGGCTTGAAAATCAGCTAAAATATCTTGGTATGCACTGATTCTTTGGCTTTGAAATAATACCTCACCATCCCAAGGCATACCGAAACGCGATAAGGTAGATAAAATGGCTTGAGCTGCCCCTATGACGACTCGTGGTGTATCAATATCTTCAATGCGAACATACCATTTTCCATTTTGTTGACGGGCTTGTAGGAAACTACCTACCGCAGTGACCAATGAACCCAAATGCAATGGACCCGTTGGCGAGGGTGCGAAACGTCCTTGATATATCATGGTAATATCAGGTGATGCTGGCGCTTAAAACTAGCGCCAGGCTTATGCGTACTGTTTTTCTCTGGTTTCATCCAAAGTCTTGCAATCAATACACTTGGAGGCTGTGGGTCGAGCTTCCAAACGACGTATCCCGATTTCTATGCCACAAGCTTCACAAAAACCATAGTCTCCCAGTTCAATCAGTTTCAAAGAGTCATCAATTTTCTTAATCAACTTGCGTTCTCTGTCCCGAGTACGCAATTCTAAGGTAAATTCCTCTTCCTGCGTGGCTCGATCATTTGGATCAGGAAAATTTGCGGCATCATCTTGCATATGGTGCACAGTCCGGTCAACTTCTGTCATCAGTTCGGATTTCCATTTCAATAAAATATCACTGAAATGATCCAACTGTTTTTTATTCATGTATTCTTCCCCTTTTTTCATTTTGTAAGGGGTAAAATCTAAATCTTTAAGCGAAATATCAGCCATGAGTAGATTCCTTAAGCGCTATTTATGAAAGCAAAACTTTTTGATTTCCTAGTTATATCAGTTAGAATATGAAATCATCAAGTAATACCATATTATGGGTATTCAAATTTCCACAGTCATATTTGTTTATCAAACACTGTCAGTAATGTAAAACGACAAAATATAAATGATAGTGGTTGGTTATTCAAGTATTAAATCACAATAGTATACGTCTCATGTCAATACCATTAAAAAATGACAGATTAATTCGAGCTTTGTTATGTCAACCAGTTGATGTAACACCTGTCTGGATGATGCGCCAAGCAGGCCGTTATTTGCCTGAATATCGAAAAACAAGAGAAAAGGCAGGTAACTTCATGACGCTGTGTCAAACGCCTGAGTTAGCTTGTGAAGTAACTTTACAGCCGATTGAACGCTTTGAATTAGATGCTGCTATTCTGTTTTCTGATATTTTAACCATTCCTGATGCAATGGGGTTAGGACTTTATTTTTCAGAAGGCGAAGGTCCACAATTTGAGCGTCCAATACGCACTTCATCTGACATTCAAAACTTACCCATACCCGATCCCCATGAGGCATTACGTTATGTGGTGGATGCTGTGCAACTAGTTCATCAATCACTCAATGGTAAAGTGCCGCTCATTGGATTTTCAGGCAGTCCCTGGACGTTAGCTACCTACATGGTTGAAGGGAGTTCCACCAAAAATTTTGCTAAAGTGAAAGGTTTAATGTTTGAGCAACCTGCGCTGATGCATCAATTGCTGAGTAAATTAGCCCAATCTGTGACAACGTATCTCAATGCCCAAATTCAGGCTGGTGCACAAACGGTGATGATTTTTGATACTTGGGGTGGCGTACTAACTTCGCGCGATTATTTGGACTTTTCCTTAGGTTATATGCAACAAATCGTCAATAATTTGACCAGAGAATATGAAGGCCAGAAAATTCCTGTAATTTTGTTCACTAAAGATGGTAGCGCTTGGCTGATTGAACAAGCAGGAACAGGCTGCGATGCTTTGGGTTTGGATTGGAAACTTCCCATTGGTATTGCGCGCCAGCAAGTTGGCGACAAAGTTGCGTTACAGGGTAACATGGATCCATGTATTTTATATGCCTCTCCAGAACGTATCGAACAAGAAGTGGCAACAATTTTAAAGAGTTTTGATGCTGGCAATGGCCATGTATTTAACTTAGGGCACGGTATTCACCCAAGTATTGACCCTGAAAAAGTTGGCGTTTTTATTGATGCAGTCCACGCCTTAAGCCAACCTTATCACGAACCAAACTAATTGGTTAAATATTCACCTTAAATCCTAGTTGCCTAAATCATGATAATTTACATTGTTCCCAACTAGTGATTTGGGAACTCTGTGATTGCCTATTTTGCTTATTTTTTATGAAGAAAAACGCCACAGAGAGTGGTATTTCGATATAAAACTAAGAAGTGATTTAAATACACTATACCTTGCCAATGTTGGCATATAATTTTTAAAATATAAATTGTCATTTTCTGTTATTATACCTATAGAAAATATTTCCATACTTAAAATCTGCTTTTTAGCGATGACTTATAGAGCCAAAATTCTCAAAGATGCGTAATTTTCGAGATACATCAATAAAAAATAAACTAAGAATTATTATCCTAATTACCAGTGGAATAGTTCTGTTATTAGCGTCAGGCGCATTTATCACTAACGAAATGATCATGATTCGCCGTAATACCATTGCTGACTTGACAACCATTGCTGAATTAGCAGGTTTGAACAGCGTGGGTGGACTAATGTTTGACGATTATACAACGGTTGAAGAAAACATTGCGCTCCTTAGCATTAAACCACATGTGACTCAAGTTCATATTTTTGAAAAAGAAAACGGGCAACTCGTCGCAAGTTACTTCCGAGATCAAGAGAGTATGACTATCTCAGATTACGCCACTGTCACTGATTACTATGCATTACACGAGCCTGTTGAACCGAATACCCAAGTTGAAGACAATTATTTTTTTCACAAAAATCATCTCAATCTATTCAAAAAAATTATTTATCAAGATGACTTCCATGGCACAATTTACGTACAAGCAGATTTGAAAGAATTTAACCATCGTTTGCTGTGGGGTGCCGTCATTGTTGTCAATATTATGCTATTGTCGCTACTGTTAGCATTTCTTTTGGCTTCTAAATTACAAAAGGTAATCACGACCCCCGTGTTTAGCTTGTTAAAAGCAATGCATACTGTTTCTAACGAAAAAAATTACTCCTTTCGAGAGACTAAGCTTAGTGATGATGAAATTGGCAAATTGGTTGATGGATTTAACAATATGTTGTCCCAAATTGAAATGCGGGATCTAGAACTAAACCAGTATAGGTTTCATTTAGAAGAAAAGGTAGTTCAAAGAACAGCAGAACTGGAAGTTGCGCGTGACCAGGCATTAGCTGCCAACAAAGCTAAAAGTATTTTTCTGGCCAATATGTCACATGAAATTCGCACACCCATGAATGCAATTTTAGGTTATTGTCAAATTCTCCAACGCGACAGCCAACTTAATTCCGACCAGCGTAGTACACTACAAATTATTGAAGGTAGTGGTAATCATTTATTGGGTATTATCAATGATATTCTTGATATTTCTAAGATTGAAGCCGGTGCAATGGAACTACACCAGGAAGATTTTTATCTTGACGGATTGATTGACAACATTGTAGATATGTTCAAAATCCGTTGCCAGGAGAAAAAACTTGAATGGGTTGTAGAAAATGCAGTGGGTGCCCATACGTTGGTATACAGCGATCAAGGTAAGCTGAGACAAATACTGATTAATTTGTTGGGCAATGCGGTAAAATTTACAGATAAAGGAGAAATACGCTTAAGGATCACTCCACAAGCAGCAGAGCATAAATATCGCTTTGATGTCATTGACACTGGACGAGGGATTAGTGATAAAGACCAGCAAAATGTGTTTGAACCTTTTCAACAGGAACGTTCAGGGTTTGATAAAGGAGGGACAGGGCTTGGTTTAGCCATTACCCGACGGCAAGTAGAATTGATGGATGGCCATATTTCGCTGGTTTCCAAAATTGGCCAAGGCTCACAATTTACCGCTATCTTAACGCTTCCACCAGGACAAGGTAATGAACTTGATATTCAAGAACCTGAGCAATCTGTTTCCCACCTTGCAGATGGTTTCCACGTCAGCGCACTTGTTGTTGACGATATTGAAGAAAACCGTGATATTTTAGCTAGCATCTTAAAAACAGTGGGCGTGGATGTGCAAATGGCGGTTAATGGACAAGATGCTTTAGACCAAATGCATGTTGATTTACCTGATATTGTGTTCATGGATATTCGTATGCCTATTATGGATGGCATGACAGCCTTAACGCACATTCAAAGTGATTTTGAACAAAAAGTGCCTTGCGTTGCTATTTCAGCTTCTAGTTTATATCATCAAACTAAGAGAGTGATTGATGCTGGTTTTGATCATTTTCTTTCTAAACCTTTTAGAGTAGAAGATGTTTATGATTGCTTAGACAGATATTTAGAAGTCAAGTTTGCTTATGAACAACAAACAACCATGGATGATGAAGAACAGGAAAGTACTTTAGACTATCAACAAATTACATTACCTGAATCTTTGTATTCGCGGATACAAGAAGCAGCCGAACTCAGTGATTTGACGGAACTAGAAACCATAATCACTGAATTAAAGGCCGGAGATGCCCAACAACAAGCACTTGCTGATGTGTTCAATAAAGCACTTGCCAAATATGATGTTGATGAAATCCTAGAAATTTTAGAGCAAATAAACCATGACTAGCAGAGTTGATCTATCCCAAGCAAAAGTATTAATGGTAGATGATACGCCCGCCAATATTGATGTACTGCGAAAAGTACTCAGTGTTGAAGAATATAAATTATTTTTTGCTAATAGTGGCGCTAAGGCGATACAAATTGCAAATCGCGCTCAACCTGATCTCATTTTGCTTGATGTCATGATGCCTGAAATGGATGGCTTTGAAACCTGTAAACATTTAAAATCGAATGAAGTTACTCAAGAAATTCCGGTCATCTTTATTACCGCAAAAACTGATGTCGATGACTTAATTGCAGGATTTGACGTTGGTGCTATTGATTATATCACCAAACCCTTTAAACAAGATGAAGTGCGGGTACGGGTGCGAAATCATTTGCAATCCTACGTACTATTAAAACAGCGTGATCAACTTATTTCAGATTTAACTGCCACAGAAGAGCGTTTTCGTTTGCTAGCTGATTGGTCTTCTTTAGGTATTTTTCAAACTGATAAGGATGGGCATGTTGTTTATGCCAACCATCATTGGAAAACCATTTTTGGTGCAACAGAACAACAGTGTAATAATAATCAATGGCTATTTTGTGTTCACGAAACAGATCGCCAAGAAGTTCAACGTTTATGGGAGGAGGTATTACAAACTCATGAAGAATTTCAAACTCAGTTTCGTTTAGGTGACTCTGAAGACCCTTGTTGGGTCCAAACGCACGCTAGAGCCTTTTTTTATGAGGAAAATCAACTGGCAGGATTTATTGGCACTGTTGAAGATATTTCACATTTCAAACGAAAAGAAGAACTGATTACTCAAGAAAAAGAAGCAGCCGAGGCTGTAGCAAAAGCGAGAGCCGAATTTTTGGCTGGCATGGCACATGAATTACGTACACCACTGAATGCGATTATTGGCTACAGTGAAATGTTATCTAGTGACCTTGAATCAGAGGAAGATAATAGCAAAGATTTAGGTAAAATTACCCAAGCAGGCAAATATTTGCTTGAACTCATCAATGACGTGCTTGATTTATCTAAACTTGATGCTGACAAAATGCCTTTATACCTTGAAAAATTTGAATTAATGCCGCTGGTACAAGAAGTTATTACCACCATTATGCCCTTAGCAGAAAAAAATAATAATAGTTTAAATGTAGAAAATTTGGAAAGTATTACAGAAATGTATGCAGACCAGATGAAAGTCAAACAAATTTTATATAACCTACTGAGTAATGCTTGTAAATTTACAGAATCTGGCCATATTACCTTACGCCTTCAAAGTTATGAACAAAATGCACAAATTTGGATAACATTTGAAATCGTGGATACAGGCATAGGGATTACTGAAGAACAAATGAATAATATTTTTGAAAAATATACTCAAGCTTCAATAGATACCTCAAAACATTATGGAGGCACCGGCTTAGGATTAACTATCAGTCAACAGTTTTGCCAAATGATGGGGGGAAATATTACAGTCACTAGCGAAGATGGTCAAGGTAGCACTTTCTCAGTCCATATACCTGCAACCATCACTTATCCAGTAGGTGATACTCCAACAGAGAATAAAGAGTAAAAATAAGTTAATTTCCTACCTTTTATATCAGCAAAATCTCATCTTAAGTACTTATTATATTCAAACAGCTCTTCTGGCCTATCTATTTACTCAAAAGTATTCCTTAAAAGTAGCACAATACAATTTCACCTGGCAACTCAACAAATTGCCAAGTGTTTATAAACACAATTTACAGCCAATTGCCAATCAATAAAAAGGCAGCCCAATAAACGGGATGACGAAACATACGGTTTTTAAGTAACATTTTCTGCGCTTTTTGTAAGGCTAAAGCTTTGGACAACTGTGTTGTTTGGAGTTGTTGATAAAATTCTGAAACGAGTAAAGCCGTTGATTCATCATTGACGAACCATAAACTTGCTAAAGCACTTCGCGCTCCAGCTTTAATGGCAACACCTGCTAATCCCAATGCCGCTCTTTCATCACCCACAGCCGTCTGGCAAGCACTCAACGTTAATAATTCTACGGGCTCTTTTCTAATTTCACTGATGGTTAGTAGCCGTTCCAAGCCGTCCATCGTCAATTTATCATCATAAGTGAGTAAAAATGTTTTCCTTGGATCGGGGTCAAATTGACCGTGAGAAGCCATATGTACGATGGAATATGGGGTAATACTCAAAGCGTGATTCACCCCTTTTAAAGAAAACTCTTGGTTTAATAAAATTGAACTTTTATCAAATAAGGCATGAATTTTCTCAATTTCCTGCGGAACATTGGGTAAAGGTGAAAAATTTTGCACCCCTTCAGATAAACCATTAAGCAACACACTGATATTAGTTCTTGGCAATGGGCGTGGATCAGTTAAGGCTAAACCTGGAGTGGTTGCTAACGCATAGTGTTGAATTAAAAAGTTTTTACCATCAAACAATGCAGCAAAGGGAATCATGCGCAGGGCACCATCAGGTACAACTACAATTGTATTAATCTGATATTGTTCTAAAACCCTTTGAATCGGTTTAATCAACCATTGATACAGTTGTTTTGACTGTTCAAGAAAATCCCATTTCGTTCTAATTTTCAAATTCTTTTGAAATTGAACCACAGTTTTGGTCAATGTTTCCGCATTTACATCTACTGTAAATTGGTGAATTCCATCGGGCAAACTCAATAAAAGTTCTGTGCGATCTGGTAATAAAATCGGATAAAACACTGCGGTATTATCATCTAAGCGATCCAATTTAGTCACTCTAGTTTTAGCTGCAGTAATACATTCATCTTGGAAATAATCTTGTAATTCTGCTTCTTTTAATTGTTCAACCGCATCTCGAGCTTGAGCTAAAAAACTTGCTTTTTGTTGAGCTGAAGTGGTACTTGCTGCTTTTTGAAGCAAAATATCGGCTAAACTGAAATAAACTGGCCGAATACGCATTTTGAAAATATCAGAAAAATCACGCTGGCCAATAATTAAAGAATTTCTAATCGGTTGTAAGTATTCCAATGATTTTCGATAGGCGATAATTGCCGCATCAAAATCGTTTTGTGCTTGTAAAATTCGTCCTCTTTGCCAAGCAGTTCGGTAGAGTAAATCTGGTTCATCTTGTGCTAAAAAAGCAGATTCTCGGGTTAATTTCAAAGCTTCAGGATAGCGAGCACCTCGTTCGTAAACTTGGCCTAAATACATTTTGGCATAAGCTTTAAGACGGCTATCCTCATAGGTTTCAGCAAGCTGCAAGGCTTCTGTCATTACTTGATGTGCGGTTAGCAATAATTGTGGTTGCTGCTTTTGAATGCGCAGGATGAAATGCCCCAATGAAATTAATTCAAACCCTTTTTCTTGACCTGCAGGTAACTGATTAATGATAGGTAAGGCAGTTTTAATGGATTTTAGTGCTTGGGGAAAATTATCTTGTTTAAAATAGGTGCGAGCCTGATTAATTAAAGCTTGTAATTGCAAAGCAGCGTTATTGGTTTGTTTAGCTTGTTCTATGGCTTGGGCATAATATTTTCGCGCAGTTGGATATAATTTTTCCACATTGGCAACATTGCCCAAGTGGTTATATAAATGAGCCATTAAATTAGGGTCATTTAAAGTGCGTGCAATGGCTAAACCCTGCTCAAGATAACGTTTGGCTGGCGTAATTTGATGTAATGCCAGCGCTACATCTCCTAAATAACTATAAATAAGTGTTTTCTGAGTTGCCGTTCCTTCTGATTCAGCAACAGATAGCGCAATTTGTAAGCTTGCATAGGCAGATGGATACTGGCCTACTTTTAAATAAGCAATGGCAAGTTGCGTACTGACATCAATTTGTTGATTGCCAGACAATTGAGGTAGCAACACTTCCCATTGTTCAATGGCTTTTTTATATTGTCCGTTTTCAAAAAAAAGACGACCTTCTTCAACTGAAGCGGCCACTGTATAACCGGCAGATACCGTAGAAATGACTAAAATAAGCCTAACTAATAAGTTTCGCATGACTTACATCTCCAACGAGGGTACATAGTTTGAATAACTGGAATAAACATAAAAGTTATATCTAAAATATTCACCTAAATTACATCAAACTATGAACTAAAATCTAAAAAATAACTTAATAAAGTTAAGTTAATCTGTGTAGTAAAAAATTTAGGTACAGCATAGCCACAATAACAAGGAAAATCAATCCAAATTAAGACCTTACTTTACAATTTGATATTCTCAAACGTGATATACCCAACATTTTTATAATTATATTTCCCCATTGAAACAAGGCTAACCCAAGTAAAATAATACTAGCCCCTATCCATAATGACAAACTGATTTGTTCATGGTTAAGTTGCTGACCTAAAATCAATGCAAGCACCGGTGTAATTAAAGTGACCAACGCTAATTTAGGTGGAGAAACATGTTTCAAAATGTAAAAATACATCATAAATCCTATCACTGATCCAAAAATACCAAGATAAACGATAGATAACCAAGCATAATTAGGTAAATTTGTAGGAATATCCTGCTTCGTGGTAACCCATAATATAGAATATAAGGCCACCATCACACTTAATCCACCCGTTGTCATCGCTAAAGGAGAAATTTTGGCATCAATATTTTTTAGCCAAACAGAGCCAAGCGCTTGGCTGATAACAGCAATCAAAATAGCAATGATACCGTTTAATCCCTCTGGACTGGTATGCAATTCATGACGAAAAATCGTACTTAAACCTATTACGCCCAATATCATGCCAAGCCATTGTATCGGTGTAATTTTATGGTTATGCAATAAAAAAGAGCTAAAAATACTCACCACAATCGGTGAAAGTCCAAACAAAACAGAAATTAATCCTGAAGAAACAAATTGTGCGCCCCAATAAGTACTTGTCATCGCAATAAAAATAGAGATACCTACGACTATGTAACTATGACGAGCTTGACGGTTCCATGGCAAGCGTAGGCGCCAAATTATCATTAACAAAATACAGATTACTAATCCTAATAGCATACGACTGCTTACGCTAAATAAAAAACCAGCACTACTGCTCCACTTAATTGCAAGTGGTGTCGTAGACCAAATCAGAACCACACCTATAAAAGCGGCTGGTATAGACATAATGAATTTCCTTTTCATTAAGTGCAAAAACAAAAAAAGCCACAAACATTTTGGTGTCTGTGGCTTTTTTTAGAGTAAAAAACTAATTTAATTTATTCTATTTTGTACACGCCCAAACACGACTGCTGCTTTAGTTTTGCAACAGACCATCTGCGTGTTTTGGGACATATGAAAATAGACATACGTAAATAATGAAGGGATTTCTTGTTTCTGTCAAGTTTATTATGTGGATTTGAAGTAGGGAATCACTGAAGTTTAAGACATCTACAAACAAATTTTACAAATAATTGTTGTCAGGTAACGCAACTCACTGTTGTAAACAAAACCAATAGCAAAATTGGCCACTAAGTATGCTACTCACTATCGTCAAAAGTTAAACATATTAACAAAGCAAGTTAATTTTTGATACGTTGGCTATGCGCTTTCCAAAATTTTTCAGCAAAAGCAACCATTGGATGCACGGGTGATTTTGGTGAAGAATTTAATGTTAATCCGGCTTGTAATGGCGTTCTATCTCCCTTATGACTATTACATCGCTCACAAGCAGTAATCACATTATCCCAGCGATGCTTTCCACCTTTGGAAACTGGCATGACATGGTCTATGGTTAAATGTTTAGTACTTCCGCAATATTGACAAGTATGTTTGTCACGACGTAGCACTTCCCGTCGAGTCACTGTAGGCACTTTCCACGACCGTTCTGTATGATTAATCACTAATCGAATATGTTGAGGGATCGTCAGTGCTGTTGTGGGAGAATGCACAATAATTGTTTTTGTATCTTCAAATTCTAAAGGTTCAGCTTTTCCAGTAATCAGCAGAATAATTGCGCGTTTTATATTAATTTGATTAATTGGCAAATAACTTTTGGAAAAAACTGTTACTGACTTTTTGAGCACTTCACTTGAGTTAGCCATACATCACACCGCTTTTTCGTTAATAAAAACTATATTAAACCTAAAAAATTACGCAGAAAAAGGCTAAGTATACTCAATTTTTGGCTGGATTGACTATATACAAATTAAGAAAATTTCCTTAAAGCAGTTTTATATAAGACGAGTAGGTTTGGATGATGCGCTTCCTAGCTCGTCATAGTTAAGTGAATGCAAGGATATGTTTCATGCCAATGCAAATTCAAGGTTCTTATGTAATTTTTTGAGTGCGTTGTTTTCAATTTGTCTCACACGTTCTGCAGAGACTTGGTATATTTTTGCAAGTTCTTGCAAGGTTGCTTTCTGTTCAGTTAACCAACGCTTTTGGATAATATCTTGGCTTCTTTCATCCAACTGTTGTAATGCAGAATGTAATTTTTGTTCCTCATGTTCTTTCCATTCTTCTTGTTCTGAAAGTGTAGCAGGATTGTAGCGATTATCTTCTAGGTAAGCCGCTGGTGTAAAACTTTCTATGTCATCATCATCATCTGGTGACGCATCAAAAGCAACATCTTGTACACTTAAGCGGTTTTCCATTTCCAATACATCTTTGGTGCTGACTCCTAAATCTCTAGCAACACATTCAACTTCATTTTGAGTAAACCAGGCTAAGTGCTTTTTCGCATTACGTAAATTAAAAAATAATTTCCGCTGTGATTTTGTGGTTGCGACTTTAACAATCCGCCAATTCCGCAAGATATACTCGTGAATTTCTGCCCGAATCCAATGGACTGCAAATGAAACTAATCTAACACCAACATCTGGATTAAAACGTTTGACAGCTTTCATCAGACCAATATTACCTTCCTGGATTAAGTCTGCTGGAGGTAGACCATAACCTTTATAGGTATTAGCAATATGCATCACAAATCGCAAATGAGACATAATGAGTTCACAGGCTGCATCTAAATCATCTTGGTCACGAAATTTTCGTGCTAACATTTGTTCATGTTCAAAAGAGAGTATTGAGATTTGTTTAATTACTTGGCTGTAACGTTCGATACTTTGGCCAGGTACGGTGAGTTGCATTAACATTTTATGTGCCATGGTAGGTCTCCAAAAATTTTTAGAAAAACTTGCTTAATTTGTTTCTCACTAAAATTGTCAAGAATAATTCCGCTAAAATAGATAAAAATTTTGTGGTAAATGCTATAATCATTTAAAATTTAAAGCTATTCTCACGAAAAATTTCTACTTTAATTGTTTTACCCTTAATATTTTTTTTAGAAAAAACTTTGTGGGATAGTTGAAAATATGCAAAATAAGTGCACAAAAAAATATTAATTTTTTTATTTAAAATCAATATATTACATAATTAACCACTTTATTTACAATGAATAAAGGCGGTTTTTTGAGAGATGGAATTTTATAAAAAGTACTTAAATTTATATAATATATTGAAAATAAAAGATAATTCTAAATATAAGCCTTTAATAAAGGAAAATTATTTGATCTTGTATTGATAAATTTTATTTAGGCGCACTTTTTGCTAGGGTATAAATAATTGTATTTAACTACCCCTTGGAGATAGGAAAAATGAAGTCTACAACACTAAATGAACAACCTTTTGAAGTTGTGGAAACTACAAGTGTGAAAACTAATGTACGGTATGATGCATTAGTTGCAATACGAGCTTGTAAAGCTACTTT
The DNA here is from genome assembly GCA_016745055.1 of Thiotrichaceae bacterium. Classification (GTDB taxonomy): domain Bacteria; phylum Pseudomonadota; class Gammaproteobacteria; order Beggiatoales; family Beggiatoaceae; genus JADGDF01. Next base: position 40,062 of record JADGDF010000009.1, read on the forward strand.
GGTTGCTGCCGTTGCATTTTTTTTAACTTTAGCTGTGTTTAACAATATTAGCGATTACTATACAAATTTCCGCTTTGTTGAACACGTCATGAGAATGAACACAATTTATCCTGACAGTTCCAGCCTTTGGCGGGCAGTCGCTTCGCCATTTTTCCACCATTTGCTTTATGGTGCTATCATTACGTGGCAAATAGTGACCGCTGTATTATGCTGGTGGGGTACTTACCGTTGTTGGTATGCAGTGAGAAGTTCCAAGGAAGCTTTTTATGCCGCAAAAGTAACTGCCATTATTGGTTTAACTTCCGGTTTATTACTTTGGATTATTGGTTTTATTGCAATAGGAGGTGAATGGTTTCTGATGTGGCAATCAGAAGACTGGAATGGACACAATTCCGCATTTCGAGCTTACACCATCATGGGTGTAATATTACTGTTTTTGAATATGCCTGAGCATTAATTAATCACAATCAAGCAATGTATATTGGGTAGCACTGTAGTTCAATAAACAACTTTTACCAGTTTGCCAATCGCCAACAACAATACGACGAGCCCATTGAGCATTACTCTGAAATTCATGGACTGCTGGACGGTGCGTATGTCCGTGAATAAGCTGAGTTACTTGATGCTCTGCTAATATTTCTTCAACGGCACGCGGTGTGACATCGGTAATCATTTCTTCAACATTTTGAGTATGGGTTTGACTTTGTTGACGTGCTTGTTGCGCAAAAGCACGGCGCTGTTCTAACGGATAGGCTAAAAATTGCTGTTGCCATAAAGGGTTGCGTACTTGTTCCCGAAATTGTTGGTAAGAAACATCTAAGGTACACAAGCTGTCGCCATGCATTAACAAAGTAGGTGTCCCATATAAATCAATTTTGATAGGATCCGAAATTAACTGGCAACCTGTCATGTCTGAAAACTTCTCTCCCAACAAAAAATCTCGATTACCATGCATAATATAAATGGGTAATCCTGCAGTTGTAAGCATTTTCAACGTTTTAATGACTGCTTGATAGGTAGGATTATCATCATCGTCACCTAACCAACTTTCAAATAAATCGCCTAAAATGTATAAAGCATCTAAATTACTTTTTTGATAACGAGTTAAGCATTTATCTTTTAAAAAAACTTGACATTTTTCTACTATGTCGGGACATTGCTCTGAAAGGTGTAAATCTGCAATAAATAATGTTTCAGCCATATTATTCACTTAATTTTTTAAACAGACTTTAGTGTTCTGCCAAAATTATTTTGTAGGGTGCGTCTCACGCACCGAGAAGCGCCAGGTGCGTGAGACGCACCCTACCGTTTGACTCTGTTAATATTTTGCATAAATTATTGATTAAAGTTAATGAAGCAGTAGACTACTGGGCACTGTCATTTATCCACTTATTTTTAAAGTGTTTGCATTGTTTGCGCTATCCATTTTTCAGTCATTTGATTAATTTCGCTCGCACTTTTATTTGTGGTTTCAATCACAGGACCAATCACCACTTTAATTGTGCCAGGGTATTTGAGAAATTTTTGACGTGGCCAAAATTGGCCAGAATTTAAAGCAATTGGAACGACAGGATAGCCCGTTTTAGCCGCAAGTAATGCCCCACCAACGGCAAACTCCTTTGTTTCACCAGGTTTCATTCGCGTACCTTCAGGAAAAATAACCAACCACCAACCAGCATCCAACTTTTTTTTGCCTTCGATAACTAGTTTTTTTAATGCCTGACGTGCATTTTCACGCTTAATGGCAATTGGCTTTAACAGTGCTAAAGCCCAACCGAAAACAGGTACATACAGTAATTCCTTTTTAAGGACCCACGAGTGAGGCGGTAAAATAAGTTGGAAAGCCAGTGTTTCCCAAGTTGATTGGTGTTTACTCAAGATAATGGCAGCGCAATCAGTGGGTAAATGTTCTAAACCTTGTACCTGATAGTCGATTTTGCAAACTTTCTCCAACCACCATAAGGATAGACGGCTCCATTGGTTCGCAACACGATAGAGTGTTTGTGCTGATAATAATGGCCATAAAATTATCATTGTGGAGGTTACTAAAATTAAAGCAACGATTGATACAATCCAAAAGGAAAATGAACGTAAAAAAAGCATAATATTATTTATCATGAAACAAGACTCAATAATTCATCAACAAAAGTAGCTAAATCGTCATAAACTGGGACATCACCAAATCCTTCAAGATTATTAAGTGTTGCTTTACCATTACCCGTTAAAACCAACACAGGCTTTGCACCACCAGTAATGGCTGCTTGCAAATCTCTTAATGAGTCACCCACAAAAGGGACATCAGCCAGTGTTGCCCCTAAACGTTTTGAAATATCCTGTAACATACCAGGACGTGGTTTACGGCAAGAGCATTCATCTTTTGGACTATGTGGGCAGAAAAATATTGCATCAATATTTCCACCAACTTCAAACAATTGTTTATACATTTTATTATGGATTTGATGTAAATCTTCTAGTGAAAACAAACCTTTAGCTAATCCGGCTTGATTAGTCGCAAGTACAATACGATAGCCACTCTGGGTTAAACGAGCAACAGCTTCTAAACTACCAGGAATGGGTTGCCATTCTTCGGGAGATTTGATGTATACATCTGAGTCGTAATTAATTACGCCATCACGGTCTAAAATAATCAGCTTCATAAGTCAGTTTAGGAGTTTGAGAGATAACATCAATGTTAATTATAACCTGTCAAGCCTTCTCATTAAAATTTCTATTAAAGCAAAAAATTTGGATGCTGAAACTGTAAAAAGAATTTTTGATGTAACCACCCTAAAGTTATTACACCCATTATATTTGCCTAACTTTTGATTATATCCTACAATAAACAAATTTACCTTTTGTATCTTTACTTTTTAGAGTAATTTAATTTGATAGGCAAAAAATATATTTTGTACTGAATTAATGTTTAGAAACTTGGGAAAAAACTATGTCTGGTAGCAAAGAAATTCGCACCAAAATTGCGAGTATTAAAAGTACCCAAAAAATTACTCGTGCGATGGAGATGGTTGCTGCAAGTAAAATGCGTAAAGCTCAAGATAAAATGCGTAAATCACGTCCTTATGCAGAAAAAATTGGGCAAGTCATTGGGCATTTATCTCATGCACACCCAGAATATAAAAATTCTTATATGGTTGATCGCGAAGTTAAACGGGTTGGAGTTATTGTTGTTTCCTCTGATCGTGGACTTTGTGGTAGTTTGAATAATAACCTTTTTAAAACTGCATTATCTTCAATGAAATCTTGGCGTGATGAGAATATTGGTATTGATTTGTGTACGATTGGTCATAAATCTGCGATATTTTTCAAGCGAGTGGGTGGCAATATTGTAGCTCAAGCTTCTCATTTGGGTGATTCGCCTACCTTAGATGATATGATTGGTACGGTCAAGGTCATGTTAGATGACTATGACAGTGGCAAAATTGACCAATTGTTTCTGATTTTTAACCGTTTTAAAAATACGATGACACAAGACCCCATTGTGCAACAACTTTTGCCCATCCATGCTGAAGAAGCTGATGAAAAGCTTGCACATCGCTGGGATTATATTTATGAACCTGATGCTCAATCAGTCTTAGATTCACTTTTAATGCGTTATATTGAGTCACTGGTTTACCAGGGTGTCGTTGAAAATATTGCTTGTGAACAAGCTGCGCGTATGGTCGCTATGAAATCTGCCTCCGATAATGCAGGCTCGCTTATTGACGAACTACAGTTAGCTTATAATAAAGCAAGACAAGCGGCAATTACCCAAGAATTATCAGAAATTGTGGGTGGTGCAGCAGCAGTTTAAGCAGTAAAGACATTTTTATGTGCAAACTTTAATTTGACCAAGCAAGAAAATCTTGCACTTCTTAATATAGTTAAAGAATATAGTTTAAATACCACTAAAAACGGTTTTCAATTTTTCAGAGGAACGTAATTAATGAGTTCAGGTAAAATCGTACAAATTATTGGCGCGGTGGTTGACGTAGAATTTCCCCGTGACCATTTGCCTAAAATTTATGATGCCTTAAATGTAGAAGGTCTTACTTTAGAAGTTCAACAACAGTTAGGTGATGGTATTGTGCGTACCATTGCAATGGGTAGTACCGATGGTATGAAACGGGAAACACTTGTGACCAATACCGGTAAACCAATTGCTGTACCTGTTGGTCAGGAAACTTTGGGTCGCGTCATGGACGTATTAGGTCGACCGATTGATGAAAAGGGACCTGTTGATGCTAAAGAAAGCTCTCCCATCCATCGTGAAGCGCCCAGTTATGAAGAATTGTCTTCTACAAATGACCTATTGGAAACTGGCATTAAAGTGATTGACCTTATTTGTCCTTTCGCAAAAGGGGGGAAAGTCGGTCTGTTTGGTGGTGCAGGTGTAGGTAAAACCGTTAATATGATGGAACTCATTCGTAACATTGCGATCGAACACAGTGGCTTTTCCGTGTTTGCAGGGGTGGGTGAACGTACTCGTGAAGGAAATGACTTCTACCACGAAATGACTGACGGTGGCGTTTTAGATAAAGTAGCATTGGTTTATGGTCAGATGAACGAACCGCCTGGTAACCGCTTACGGGTTGCACTGTCAGGTCTCACAATGGCTGAATATTTTCGTGATGAAGGCCGTGATGTACTATTATTTATTGATAATATCTATCGTTACACTTTAGCAGGTACCGAAGTGTCTGCATTGCTTGGTCGTATGCCTTCTGCGGTAGGTTATCAACCAACGTTAGCGGAAGAAATGGGCGTTTTACAAGAACGGATTACTTCTACCAAAACTGGCTCTATTACCTCAATTCAAGCGGTTTACGTGCCCGCGGACGATTTAACGGATCCTTCTCCCGCAACCACGTTTGCTCACTTAGATGCAACCGTCGTACTTTCTCGTCAAGTCTCTGAATTAGGGATTTATCCTGCGGTTGATCCGCTAGATTCAACCAGCCGTCAGCTTGATCCACTTGTTGTTGGCCAAGAACATTATGACGTTGCCCGTAAAGTCCAAGGTACATTGCAACGTTATAAAGAATTGAAAGATATTATTGCTATTTTAGGCATGGATGAACTTTCCGAAGACGATAAATTAACCGTTTCAAGAGCGCGTAAAATTCAGCGTTTCCTATCTCAACCTTTCAACGTAGCAGAAGTATTTACCGGCTCACCTGGCAAATATGTATCTTTGAAAGATACGATTGCAGGCTTTAAAGCGATTGCAGATGGTGAATATGATCATTTACCAGAACAAGCCTTTTATATGGTAGGTAGCATTGACGAAGCAGTTGATAAGGCTAATAAACTTTAAGATTTACATTAGAATTCAGAGTTCAGAATTCAGAAAAATACCCATCTCACGACATGTAGATTTTCTATTTTGCCGCGCAGCACGCGGCAAAACGAAACCTAAAAAGTAGTGCCCAATTTTGATTAGTTTTGAGTATATATTCTGGCTGCTGAATTCTGAATGCTTAAAGGAGCAATTCTATGACAATGACAGTTCACATAGACATCGTTAGCGCTGAAGCCGATATTTTTTCTGGTTTGGCTGAAGTTGTATTTGCACCAGCTCAAGATGGCGATGTTGGTATTTTACCTCGTCATGCCCCTTTTCTTAGTCCTCTAAAACCTGGCGAAGTTGTTGTGAGAAAACCAGGTGGCGCAGAAGAATCATTTTATGTGTCAGGCGGTATTTTAGAAGTACAACCGCATGTCGTCACCGTGTTGGCAGATACGGCCCAACGTGCTAAAGACATTGACGAAGCTGCAGCACTGGAAGCAAGACAACGGGCTGAAAAATTACTCACAGATCAACAAACAGATATTGATTATGCAAAAGCACAGGCTGAACTTGCCCAAGCAATGGCACAATTAAAAGCAATTCAGAAACTGCGCAAGAAAAAGTAGCTAAAAGTTAGTTTCTTTATCTATGTGCCTTATTCTTTATTGCTCGCTTTAGCTGCTACACAAAGCCACCTGCTTTAGCAGGTGGTTGTCGCCGCTGACCTATATTTTTTCCCAAAATTCTTCAGGCATTTCGATACACATTTTCAATGCGCCCATACTGCCACAAAATTCAGCGTCTTGGACACAAATGGCATCCCCTCCCCCATAAGCTTCTAGGCTTTTTTCAATTGCGATATCAATGCCTCGAAGCCGAGAACCGCCACCTGCAATAATGATGTTATGACGCAATTTTTCCTGAAAGTCAGGATCAAAAGTGCCCACCAATTCTTGTATGGCTTTACTGATTGGATTTGTTAGCCTTAAGCAGCAGTCCTTCAAAATGCCAGTAATATCATATTCGGCTGGAATACCTAGCTTCGTCAGTGTAACTTTAACGGGATCGGAAGTGTCAGAAACATAACCATATTTTTCTTTGATACGTCTTATGATTTGGGGTGTTAATTGAACATCGGGGTATTTTTCAAGAATGGTTTTGGTAATTTCATTATCCAAAAAATTCCCTGCTATTTTTAGAGTACTTTGATCCTCTTCTTCAGGAATTGCACCATGCATACGGCATAAATCAGTTGTGCCAGCACCAATGTCAACGATTAAACACTCGTCAAATCTGTCTATTGCATAAGACACACTAAATGCTTCGCTGACGATTAAAATCTTGTTGATAAAATCTTTAGTCACATCAATAATTGCTTTTTTATTATTAATGCTTGCTTGAGCAGGCACACCAATAGCAACGTAAAGTTGGTCATCTTCTTGCCTTTCAGGCAAAGCTTCGGTGATAAGATGCTTTAAAATCAGTCCAGTTGCTTGTAAGGAACGCTCGTCTTCACAAATGACCCCATCGGCCAATGGCCATATCATATCTAAGGCCAGTCGGTTGCTTAATGCTTCATCTCCAAGTAAATAGTCTTTGCCAAATCGTTTTTTAGCAACGACATCTTTAGGGTAGCCCACGCATGTTCTGGTAGACAAGCGTTTACCCGTCGATGTTGTAATACAAGATCGACTTGTGCCCAAATCGATGCCTACATAATAAGTATTTGACATAATTTATTCTCCATAAATTATAAAACTTTTCTTAGTTGAATATTATCGTCAATGACACGTTTAAGCATAGTCAATTTTGATGAATCTTTTGTGGGTTGTGCCATTTTATTAAAAGTTGTCACCGGAGATTCAGGAATAGTGGCGGTTGCATATTGCAGTTGTGACAATTTTTGCTGTAAATCTAGTATTTGCGTTGAGGTATTTTTCTGCTCAATGGTTAAATTGTCAAGCTCTGTCTGCAAGTGGGTAAAATTTTCAGAAGTTTTAGAATTGATTACCTGTAACTCTTTAGTGCCTTTTTTAGTTTTCCAAACCTCCCAAACAATTACTCCAACAACAGCAAAAATACTTACTCCCATTGAGGCAACACTGACTGTTTTTAAACCGACAAGTTTAGCAAATCCATGTCCAATCATTGTTTATTTGTCTCTTTTTCTAAAGCTTGTACGAACTGCGCATTAATTATATTATCCAAGGTATCAATAGGTACCATGATACTTCCATTTTCCTTATAGAACTTGACGATATATTGAGCAATATCAAATAATTGTCCACCTGATTTCATGGCTTCAATATTTTCGGCTAAACTCAGGTAATGTACACCTTCTACCCCAGTAAGCATTTCTTCTATTGACATGTTTTCTGCATCCGCCATAATTGGAATAGCTTCTTTAGGATGTTTTTGTAAAAATATTTGAGTTTCAACAAGCGCAGCAATCATAGCTTGAACCGCCTTTGGATGTTTTTCCACAAAACTTTTTCTAATGGACAATACATCCGTAATAGTATTAAATGAATCGCCAGCTTTTCCTAGTACTTTATAACCCTTAGCAATTGCTTCACTAGTGACGGGTTCCCAAGTGTGTCCTGCGTCTATTTCTCTATTATCTAATGCTGTCAGAATATCTTGTGCGGAAATATTTTTTGCGTAAAATTCCCCTTCTTTAATACCAAAATTATCCAAAAGTCTTAGTACAAACAAATGAGAAAAGGTATTAATGCCTTCAAACGCAACTGTTTTATTTCTTAAATCAAATAGACTATTAATATTTGGGTGGCCAATAATAACATCTGCAGAATCAGAATAATCCACCGTATAAACAACTTGGGTAGGAAAACCTTCAGCATTAAGTAAAATAGTATCAGATAATGTACTAAATATAGCATCCACCTCCCCAAATTTATAAAGTGGAGTCACTTCTGAAAAGTGATTTTTTAATATAATTTCAACTGAGATACCATATTTCTCAAAAAATCCATTCTTTTGAGCGACAAAAACGTGCGCATTACCTGGCCATATGTTGAGAGCCACTTTTATAGAAAGATTCTGTGAAGGTTCTTGTGAGCAGCCATTAATAAATATCAAAACAAAAATTAAACGTAGTAAATTTATCATACATACTCCATATTGTAATACCTTAAGTACCTAATTTATAAATAAGAATTATACTAGACATTCTCTCTAGAAAAATATTTGGTATATTTGAATTTTTCATTTTATGAATAATTAGATTAATAATTAAATTTTAAACATATGAATCTACACATAATAAAAATTAATTTATATTCACTCTTTATTATGCGTTAAGTAAACTTATGAAAGTATATATTAGAGTTGTATCCCGTTAAAAATCAATCAATTAGCTAGATAAAAGTTCCATAGTCCGGCACATACTCCAATTATTTCATCATATAAATCAA
>JADGDF010000156.1 GCA_016745055.1 Thiotrichaceae bacterium
TTGCGAGGACTAGGCCAAGGATTACAAACAAAAGGCATTCAAACTAATTTAGATGCACGTTTAATTTTGCGCACCTATCCTGAAGGAAAGCTTGTTGCTCATAACAATGACTGGAAACTTAATACATTAATCGTTCAAAATGAACTAAAAAAATATGGTTTAAGTCAAATACATGCAACAGATGCTGCTATATTTTATTCTCTGCCAGAAGGGGATTATACTGTTGAAGTCTCTGGTGAATACCTCAGCTTTGGGATAGGACAGATCAGAATTTATATCGTGAAATAATGATGATTAGTACTAACCATCATGAAGATTTTATTAATTACAAAGGAGATTATAACCATGATGCATCAATATGTACTAGCAGGTATTTTGTTATTTTCAAGTCAACTTGCCTTATCTGCTGACTCGGATATTTGTGACTTCGATTTTTTCACAGATATGAGCGTGCTTCTGAATGAAAGAGAGGTTAAGGAACAAACTTTTAATCCTGCTAACCATGAACACTGGTTTAGGCTCAATTTCATAAATGAAATGTCTCAAGCAGAAGAAAATGGAGAAAATACTGTAGAAGGAAATTACGATATTATTGTCACTAATGTCGGTAGTGATATTGATGTTGCTTTATATCTTTACAATGGAACGGGTAATTTAATTGCTGAAGAAGATTTTCAAAGTAACGGTAAAGACGAGACCATGGTTATTAGAAATCGGGCAGGAATACATTACCTAAGAGTAAGAAATATAGGTACTAATGCTCTGAGTACCTGTCAACAGGAAGTCAAATATCAAGTAACATATATTCCAGCAAGTTTAGAATCAAATTCTGGCAATTTAATGGGCAATAGAGTATTTGATATCTTTTCAGGTGTAGATATTCCAAACGTTCGCATTAATGGTGAACATATGGAGGGAATTTGTCGAACAAAGAATGATGATTCATTCTCTTGTGATGTTTTAAAACTTGGTTCAAACATCTTTACTATTGAACCTGAAACGGGTAATACTTATCATCCATTAAGGTGTGATATTTGGGTTCTGCCCACAATGGCAGGAGGAACAGAACAAGATTTTCCTCTCATTCCAACGGGTATCGAATTTCCAAAATTAGTGACTTCCCAATCTGTTTACCGCGGTAACGATATGGTTAGTATACAATTTCCCTTTAGATTTCCATTTAAATCTATTGAAAATGTTGAGTATCCTGACTGTGGAAAGTTTTACGTGGGAATTGCTTACCCTGATGGTAATCTTTACTTAGTTAAAAATCGAAATGAATTGCATTTACTCCCTGACTTGCAACAATTATCTTCTCAAGATAGTTGGCATGGAGATAAAGGCTACAGCTCAATTATTGAACGTTCGGTTAGCACTTTTCCTAAAGGAAAATATACAGTGTATTCCTTGTTCATGCCTCAGTTCACGCTTCAAGATGATTTAGATAGCGTAATGAAACATATTGGTGAAGGTGTGTTAAGTGTATCTGAGTTTACTGTCGAGTAACTTAAAAGCGAGGTAGGTAGGGCAACCGTTGACAACAAAGTAATGCTGACAAACTCAATAACCTTAAAGTAGCAAAAAGTTCTTTATTCTACTAAGCTTAAATACAATCTAATGGTTATGGTGTGCAACGAAACATGAATAGTACAACAGAAAGTCTTAAATGCCTTGGTTATGATCATTGGTTTCAAGGCAAAGTTGACCCTAAAAAAATAACAGAACATGATATAGCCCGTGTAACTTCTGTACACAAAGATAGCTATGTAATCTCCAAAGGACATGGTGATGTTTTTGCAGAATTGACGGGTAAATTAATTTACACTTCTGATTCACCGATTGACTTTCCAACAATTGGTGATTGGGTGTATGCCGATTTTTACGACGATGATACTCATGCAATCATTCATGAAACCTTCCCAAGAAAGACACTTATAAAGAGAAAAACCGCCGGAAAAAATATTGAATTTCAGTTGATAGCGGCAAATATTGATATTGCCTTTATTATGCAATCGTTAGATGACAATTTTAATCTTAGACGTTTAGAACGATATTTGGTCATGGTAAATGATAGTAAGATACAGCCAATGATACTGTTGAGCAAATGCGATCTAATATCTGAGGGAAAAATTGAAGAAAAAATAGATGATATTGTTAAATTAATGCCTGATATTAAGGTTATTCCTTTTAGTAGCGAGAATGGGAAAAATATTGATGTTATCAAAAGTCTTTTTGTTTATGGTCAAACTTATTGTTTATTAGGTTCATCTGGTGTTGGAAAAACAACGTTACTAAACCAAATTATAGGTAATAGCTCGCTTTTTGAAACCAAACCCGTAAGAGAAAAGGACAGCAAAGGTAGACATACAACAACTTACCGTCAATTAGTTCAACTAGAGACTGGGGCACTGTTGGTTGATACTCCTGGTATGCGTGAGCTTGGCAATATGTCAGTGGATACAGGTATTAATGAAACATTTTCAGAAATAACTGAGTTATCAAAACAGTGTAAATTTAATAATTGCACGCATGTTAATGAAGCAGGCTGTGCAATATTAGAAGCTATTGACAAAGGTACTTTGTCTGAAAAAAGGTATCGAAATTTTCTAAGTATGCAAAGGGAGTCAAATTATAACAAAATGTCATATCTTGAAAAAAAACAAAAGGACAAAAATTTAGGAAAGCTTATAAAAGCAGTCACCAAACATAAAAAAGAAAGATAGCATAAAAATAGTGTCCACAAGTCACCGTAAATTAGACTGCGGAACATTTAACCATGAACGATATGCAAGCCCTTTGGCAAGACATCACTGCTTGGTTCAAAAAACACGATCCAAACTGCTATAAGAACATCATGCGGGTTAAAAACGGAGCGGATGAAGCTGAGTTGGCAATATTTGAAACCACACTCGGCTACAGCCTGCCAGAAGATTTCAAAGCCTATTTACGCTTATATAATGCTTCTTACCGCGTCGCGTTTTTTGAATACGAATCCCTTAATATATCCTCAATGCTGCACCGTCGTGCGGGCTTAAATAAACAATTAAATGAAGGTGTATTCCGTTATCATGAAGTCTTTAAAGGTTTGACCAAAATTTATCCTACAAAATGGCATTCAGCGTGGTTGCCTTTTGCCCAAGATGGTTGTGGTAACTTGCTATGCTTAGATTTTGCGCCCACAAAATGCGGTCACTATGGTCAAGTGTTCTACTGGAAAACTCGCGGTGGGCCAGGAGAGCCTGAAATCGCTTCATTTCTGGAATTTGTTACCGATTACCGTAATGGCTTATTCAGTGGCAAATATACTACATGAACCCTATCAAAACTGCATAGAAGGTATATATCTAGAGAAAGGCGCAGTATTTTAATTGTGGGCAAATTTATAGGCTAAATTAAATGTAACTCGCCAGTATAATTTCATATTGTTTTAAATAAAGTACTACAATTAAGTCTTTTACAAGCAATCCGTCTACTTTTTTAACCATCCGAAAAATAGCAAAATACTGCCAACAATGCCTAATATCGTTCCAATTAAGCTAATATCTTGTATTGACTCAGAGTGAATTGTCAGTACCAAACTACTACAAATTAATAAAGTACTACCAACAAATAAAAATCTATCTTTACTTTGTTGATGTTGGACCGTTTCTCGCAAAAGAGTAACTTCATGGGTTAATTGTTTAAAAGCCACTTGTTCTTCTTTCTTTTGATGCAATGTTTCATGGATTAATAGCGGAATTTCGGGTAATTTTTCTGCCCACAAAGGTAAATTTTCCCAAATACCTTTAATAAAGGCCCGAAAACCTAATTTTTCATCCATCCAACGTTCTAAAAATGGTTTGGCTGTCTTCCATAAATCTAAATCTGGATATAATTGTCGTCCTAAGCCTTCAATGTTAAGTAAGGTTTTTTGCAATAGAACTAACTGTGGTTGAACTTCCATATTAAATCTACGTGCAGTTTGAAATAAACGCAGTAATACTAAACCAAATGAAATTTCTTTGAGCGGCTTATCAAAAATAGGTTCACACACACTGCGAATTGCACCTTCAAACTCTTCAATTCTAGTATCTGCTGGTACCCAGCCAGAACTCACATGTAATTCTGCAACGCGGTAATAATCGCGGTGAAAAAAAGCTAGAAAATTTTCTGCCAAATAGCGTTGATCTTCATGACTCAAAGTCCCCATGATGCCAAAATCAACTGCAATATAACTAGGACGTTGTGGATTACTCATATCCACAAAAATATTGCCTGGATGCATGTCCGCATGAAAAAAATTGTGGATAAATACTTGAGAAAAAAAGGTTTCTACGCCAATTTCTGCCAAATATTTTAAATTTACACCATGATGCTTAAGTGTTTCAATGTCACTGACAGGAAGACCTCTGATGCGTTCCATCACCAGTACATTACGTTGGGTATAATCCCACTCAACTTCGGGTACGTATAAAATTTGAGAATCATGAAAATTACGTCTCAGTAACGTACAATTTGCCGCTTCTTGGAGTAAATCAATTTCATCATGTAAATTTTTCTCAAACTCGGCAACGACTTCAATAGGACGCAAGCGTCGGCCATCCGACCAATGATTCAAAATACGCGCAACTAAATAAAGTAATTCAATATCTTTTTTAATACGCTGTTTAATGCCAGGTCGCAAAACTTTGACAACCACATCCTTGCCATTATGTAATTTAGCCGCATGTACTTGAGCAATTGAGGCGGCTGCAATGGGCGTTGTATCAAATTCTGCAAAAATTTCATCAACAGAACGATGATAATCTCTTTCAATAATTTTCTTGGCTTCTTCACCTTTAAATGGTGCAACGTTATCTTGCAACTTGGCCAATTCAAAAGCTATATCATCTGGTAACAAGTCACGCCGAGTTGATAAAATTTGACCAAATTTGATGAAAATAGGCCCTAGCTCTTCTAAAGCTAAACGAATACGCATTCCACGAGTTAAATGGCGTGGACACAACCAGTGTCCTGGCATGAGGCGGGAAAGTAAAAATAACGGACGGAGAATTTCGACTGAAAATAGTAAATCATCAAGCCCATAACGCACAACGACACGATAAATTGTAAAAAGACGTATGAGCTGGCGGAGATACAACATGGGACAGGTTTAGTGCCTTAAATGACTAACAAAGCTCAACATTTTACTCTAATTTGATCTTATTAGGATAGTGTCAATTTTATAATTCTTAGTCATAGCCATTTTTCATTACTAATGTGAAATATCAATTAAATGTATAGTTAACATTAGGTGATTTTTAAAACATATCTTGCTATTATAGGAAAAAATCATGGTTATTTTGGTATAAACGTAATAAAGATGCTTGATTCTACAAACCAATATATTTCTCTCGACCGCACTTTTTTCGACTTTCAAGAAGACGATGACATTGAAGATGTCGCTATGCGTAGTTATTTAGCGACTATCCGTAATAATATATTAGATTGGGATACATTATTACAAAGTCGCTGTGTAGTTATTTTAGGTGAGCCTGGTAGTGGAAAGACATGGGAAATGGAAAACCAGGTTAAGCTCATTAGAGAAGGAGGAAATTACGCTTTCTTTCTGCGTTTGGAACAGCTACTTGATTCTCATAATTCTTTAAGTACATTACTTTCTCTTGAAGATAATGAAAAATATGTAAGTTGGAAGAAAAGACGGCAGCAAGAAGCCATATTCTTTCTTGATGCAAAAGATGAAGCTGCATTAAAAACAACTTATGCTTTGAATGATGCGCTTACAAATTTTGTTAATTACCTTGGTAGGTCAAACCTTTCTGCTATCAAAGTAAAAGTAGTTATTAGTTGTCGGATCAGTGAATGGAAAACTGCAATAGATGAAAAAGTTATTCATTCTCATTTCACTAATTTACTACAAGAGCAAGATAATTCAGGAAACTCAAAAAAACCAAAAGATTCAAAAGAACAAAAAATACCTGCTTTACGCATTGTCCAACTAGTACCTCTTGATGAAGAGCAAATGAAAAAATTAGTGGAAGCCAAGGGTATTGAGGAGTCAGAACGCTTTTTTCAAGAAGTGAACAAAAATTCCCTTTGGGCATTTATGGGAAGACCTCTTGATGTAAAAAATATGGCTTACTATTGGGAGAATAAGTATAAGGATAATCACCATTTTGATACATGGAAAATAATGGTTGAATATGATGTTGAGCGTAAACTAAAACAACATGGGGAACCACATTCACGCAATGAGCCTTTTTTTAATGACAAAGAAGTTAGACTCGCTGCTGAAATGCTTGCAGCCTCAGTGCTGTTTTGCAAAGAGTTTAAATTTTCATTACAAGAAGGTAGTACAAATATTCAAGGTATTCCACCAACCAAAGTTTTACCAGATTGGGATAAGAAAAAGGCAAATGCTATTTTAAATCGTCCTCTATTTGATGAAGCAACTTATGGCTATGTTCGATTTCATCACCGCCAAGTTGTTGAATACCTCGCTGTAAGTTGGTTGCAAACTTGTCTTGAAAACGGTTGTTCGTTTTCTAAAGTAGAATCGTTGCTGTTTGTAAAATGTTATGACAAAACGGTTATTCCCCCTAGTCGTGAACCAATAGCGGCTTGGTTGGCCATTATAAAAGATGAATCTTGGAATGAGAAAATTCGTCAACGGTTAATTCAAGAATACCCAGAAATTTTATTGTATCATGGTGATCCTCAATCCCTTACTGTTGAAGATAGACGAAAATTATTAAGTAAATTGGCTAGTTTAGATAAAGAACAACAAAAAATAGAATTCAACAGATTTGATATTGATGAAGGAAAACTAGCTTCATTTGGCACACCTGAATTAGCAAAAGATTTTAGCAAGCATTTATGTGATAAAACACTATCAGATGATTTAAGGGAGCTTTTATTATTAATTGTTACAAGTGCAAGATTATCAGATTGTATTAGTGCGGTATTGGAGATTTTACAAACACAGGATGAGGATGAACACCTTAAGTTTTATGCAGCACTCGCTATACGTGATGTCGGCTTACGTAAACATCGTAAAGAGCTTGGCACTATTGTAAATAATTATCAAACCCTATCGGGTTACTTATGTAATGTTGTTTGTCAAACATTATATCCTGAAATAATTGATGTCAATGGTTTGATAAAATTGCTGGCAAAAGGGTCTGATATAGATGAAGACAGTTTTTCAATGACGCTCAATGAGCTAATAACAGAAGCACCAGCAAACGATTTTGAAGTGTGGTTAAAACAATTAAATCATTTGTTGGGACAGCCTCCATTTGTTAACGCAACAAAAGGTATTAATTTATCCTCACATTACAAGTGGTTGGGAAGTGCCTTGGGAAACGTTGTACAGCGACTGTTGCAACAACGAAACACAATAGAAACAGAATTAACTTCTGATATTGTTCAAAGTTTGCTTTTGCTTGGTTCATATAATGAAGGACGTACGTGGCCAACTAAGAAAAAAATTGTTTTAACAGATGAGTTGGAAAAACATCCTAAGCTTCGCCATGCATATCTTTGGGAGATTGTTTTATTATTCAAATCTCAAAATCCAGATAGAGTACTGTACTGGCATAATTTATTACATTATCCCCTAATAACAACAAGTTTTATGTACTCTGATATTGTTTGGTTATTAGACTATGCAGCCAATCTTTCCACAAAGAGAGAACAATTGATCGCTTTTGAAACTGCACTGGGATTATGGAAACCTTATGGGTGCAAGTGGAAATATCGAAAATACTTCCTTTTAGCTGCGAAGAAAAAACCTCAATTACAGCAAATTCTACAGAAGGAAGTAGAAAATTCTATCTTTTGTTTTTTTAAAAGGCAATGGGCTATCTATAAACCTAATCAACGTGAGTTGAAAGATAAGTTTAATGCTATCTCTGTCAATATCAAAAATAAGAATCAACATATTCGCTACTATATTTGGTTATTACGGCATTCCCAAAGTTTACGCAATGGCAAAAAAGTAGACGATCTGATTCTTTTAATGGGAGAAGCAGGTATTGAGCTAATAGGGAGAGAAGCTGCTGATTGGCGATCATTGAAACCTATTTATGGTAACTATATCGCTAATGTGGCTCGCGAAGGGTGGAAAACTTTTTGGAAAACTTATACGCCAGTACTGCCTCAAGAAAAAGATGAACCAAGTAGAACTGATTATAGAGTATTTCTTGGTTTAACAGGTTTAAAAACGGCAGTTGACGATGGGCTTAAATTGGATAGTTTGTCTTTTGAAGAAGCACAAACAGCAGCTATTTACGCAGTTAATAAACGTAATGGCTTTCCTGACTGGTTTAGCGAATTAGCTTCTGTACATCAACTCCCCGTAAAAGATATTTTGCTAAAATGTATTAAAACACAATTACATATTCCGCTTAGTAGTGATCAGCCCTATGAGATACTCGGCAAACTAACGTATGCGGACCAAAATTTACAAACAATAGTCGTTAATGAGCTGTGTGAGTTACTTTCACAAGTAGAATCTATTCACTTTGAAGTGTTGATTCAAGCTTTAACGCGTATTCTAAAAAGCTCTAAACAAATTAAACTAGCTGTTGACTTAGCCCCTCTAGCCAAACAACAATTGCAAACCTTAAAATATGACGATAAGACATTTATGGTTTGGTTAGTGGTTTGGATTCAAGTTGACGACTCCGAATCATGCGAAGCAATTGAATTCTTGCAAAATATTTTAACTAACACAATCAGCAGTCCCAACGCATTTATGGAAAAATTTTGTGCTAAGTTTAATTTTCATATGAGTCGATACCCACAATGTAAAAATCCTGCGTATTTACAACCTAAAGCATTAGAAAAATTCATTCCTTTGATTTATAAATATGTACGCCGTAATGAAGATATTGAACATGGGGGAGAAGCATTTACCCCAACAACTCGTGATGAAGCACAAGAATTCCGAGGTTACTTACTGGCACAACTTGCAGACTCTTCTGAACCAGAGACTTATCACATATTGCAACGTTTAGCAAAACATCCAGCATTAGCAGATAGTCAAAAATTTGTTTATAGGTTATTAGAGAGGCATATAAAGCGAAGTGCTGAAGGCTGTCCTTGGAAACCAGAAGATATTGCTAATTTTTGCCCTTCAATAACTCAACAAAGCATTAACTTCAATGACCCAGTAATGGTACAAGCTATTGGTAACGGAAATACAATACATAACAACCAATAACAATATGAGTAAAAAATGAGTGAATTTAATTTCAATGCTCCAGTAACAACACAAGTTGTTGGTGATGGAGCCACAATAATTAACCAAGGACAAACAGATGATCTTCAAACTTTGGTCAAAAGGTTGGAAACCTTAATTGAACAAACGGAAGAATTGCAAGAGGAAACAAGAATGGCTGCACTTAACCATTTAGATGTTTTGGCAAAGTCAGACTCCAATCCCAGCTTGGACAGTATGCAATCAGCCCTAAATTATTTTAAGTACCTCTTAGAAGCTGGTATTACTAGCGAACTAACCACTGAATTTAAGTTAATGATACTTAAACTTGGGGAATGTATTAGCCAATTGGGATAAGGTATATTTTCATTACCTATTTATCTTGGCTGTGAGTGATCAGCAACGTTTTAGTTTTCTACTGCTCTTAGCCAGGTAGGTTGAAAAGGAAATAATTGTAACTACCCACCTCCTAATGCCAACTTTTTTATTTATCATATAGTTATTAGGTAAGAATAGAATGCACAGTTTTTATATGGAAAACATATCTGCTTGATATTTAAATATATTAATGTAAATTATTTATGAATAATTTACATTAATTAATATTAAGTATATGATTTAAAAGCATAAAAAGTTGGCGTGGGGAGGGTAGGTAGTTACCTCTTTTTCATATTCCTTATTAGACTCATTGCGAAATAAGGTATTGAAAAAATGGGGAGAAAAGTTAAACTAGTGGTTATAGGAACTAAACAAGTCCATAAGGAAACAATATGAATTACGAAAAACTGAAAGTTTTATCAAATGAAAGGTTTAAACGCTATTTAGGGGTAAATAAAGAATTATTTGAAGAGATGGTGAATATAATTAGACCTCGAACCAAATTGGGCAGCATACCTAAGCTAAGTTATGAAGAACAACTATGTATGACACTCACGTATTTTAGAGAATACAGAAGTCAGTACCA